>NZ_JFHW01000006.1:0-265964 GCF_000612205.1 Enterobacter sp. 5-4
CCACGAGCTTTTTCTTCTGGTGCGTTATCGATCTGGTCGAATGCACGAGCAGAACCACCGTAGGTTTTTGCCAGAACGGTAGTGATTGCAGCGGTCAGCGTTGTTTTACCATGGTCAACGTGGCCGATAGTACCGACGTTAACGTGCGGTTTTGTACGTTCAAACTTTTCTTTAGACATCGATTGTCCCTCTAAGACACGGATAAATCGGTGATATCACCACATCAACCAGGCGAAATGCCTGAATTGTTGAATACAGTAAAATTGAAACAGAGAGAAACGGGAAGGAGAAGTGAAGTGGTGCTGATACCCAGAGTCGAACTGGGGACCTCACCCTTACCAAGGGTGCGCTCTACCAACTGAGCCATATCAGCACGTATTGGAGCGGGCAGCGGGAATCGAACCCGCATCATCAGCTTGGAAGGCTGAGGTAATAGCCATTATACGATGCCCGCATCCTGAAACTCGGCTACCCAGTTCTTTCTGTAACAAAAAAAGAGATTTCTCTCTTTTTCAGTTTGAGCTGGCTAATTTTTCCAACCAGCTCCGGCGGCATTTACGCTGCCAGAAAGTGGTGGTGGGGGAAGGATTCGAACCTTCGAAGTCTGTGACGGCAGATTTACAGTCTGCTCCCTTTGGCCGCTCGGGAACCCCACCGGACTTGATGGTGCCGACTACCGGAATCGAACTGGTGACCTACTGATTACAAGTCAGTTGCTCTACCTACTGAGCTAAGTCGGCATCAAGTAGCGCGCATTCTATGGATACCTGCGCGGTCATGCAACTAAAAATTTGCATAAAACGTTCTTTCGCTCACATTTTATGCTAACAGCGTGTTGAGCGCTGTAAAAGTAGTCATTCACGGTCAAATAATCAACATGTAAGGGGTATTTGCACTGTAAACACCGTAGCGTGACGGCCTCCGCGTAACGCAGCGCTTTCCATCTTTTTTCTTATTATTCCTGTCATCTGGTGTTAACCTCCTGCCCATTGTCCAAAATTAACTGTGTGATGAGCCACGATCCGGCAGTTTCGTGCTGGCTCACTGAAGCATGCTTATGAGCAAAAAAGAGCAAACGTTAATGACGCCTTATCTTCACTTTAACCGCAGCCAGTGGGCTGCCCTGCGTGATTCCGTCCCTATGACGCTGACGGAAGGTGAAATCGCACGGTTAAAAGGGATAAACGAAGATCTGTCCCTTGAAGAAGTGGCAGAAATTTATCTCCCCCTCTCGCGCTTGCTTAACTTCTATATCAGCTCGAACCTGCGTCGTCAGGCGGTGCTGGAGCAGTTTCTCGGGACGAACGGTCAACGCATTCCTTATATCATTAGTATCGCAGGCAGCGTGGCCGTGGGTAAAAGCACCACCGCACGCGTCCTGCAGGCACTGTTGAGCCGCTGGCCGGAACACCGCAGCGTGGAGCTGATCACGACCGACGGCTTCCTGCATCCGAACGAAGTATTAAAAGAACGCGGGCTGATGAAGAAGAAAGGCTTCCCGCTCTCTTATGATATGCACCGTCTGGTGAAATTTGTCTCCGATCTGAAATCCGGCGTGCCTCACGTGACGGCGCCGGTCTATTCGCACCTGATCTACGATCGCATCCCGGGTGGGGATAAGACGGTGGTCCAGCCGGATATTCTCATTCTGGAAGGTCTCAACGTGCTGCAAAGCGGCATGGACTATCCTCACGATCCGCATCACGTCTTTGTCTCGGATTTCGTCGATTTCTCTATTTATGTCGATGCGCCGGAAGACCTGCTGCAGAACTGGTACATCAACCGCTTCCTGAAGTTCCGTGAAGGGGCATTCACCGATCCGGATTCCTATTTCCACCACTATGCTCAGCTTTCTGAAGAAGAAGCGATCAATGTGGCGACGGGGCTGTGGAATGAGATCAACTATGTGAATCTTAAAGAGAACATCCTGCCGACGCGCGAGCGTGCGAGCCTGATCCTCACCAAGAGCGAGAAGCACGCCGTCGACCAGATTCGCCTGCGGAAATAATCAAGCAGACATAAAAAAACCGGCTTAGCGCCGGTTTTTTTCGTTATGCGTGTGGCTTCTCGCCATTTTCATCCTGATCGACCGCGAAGCAGGCCACCAGCTGCCCCCCATACTCCTTTAACTGCGGCTGTAGCTGGGTGCAGGGGCCAAAGCGGCGGCTGCAGCGGGCGTTGAATGCACATCCCGGCGGCGGATTCAGCGGGCTTGGCAGCTCTCCCGTCAGCTTTATGCGCTCACGACGATCGTCCGGGTTCAGACGCGGCGTCGCAGACAGCAGCGCCTGGGTGTACGGGTGACGAGGGTTATTAAAGATCTGGTCTTTGGTCCCCTTCTCCACGCAGCGCCCCAGGTACATCACCATCACTTCATCGGCAATATGCTCCACCACCGACAGGTCGTGGGAGATGAACACGTAAGAGAGCCCCAGCTCCTGCTGGAGATCCATCATCAGGTTCAGCACTTGCGCCCGTACGGAGACGTCGAGCGCCGACACCGGCTCATCGGCAATCACCACGTCCGGGTCAAGCATCAGCCCGCGTGCGATGGCGATACGCTGACGCTGGCCGCCGGAGAACATGTGCGGGTAGCGGTCATAGTGCTCGGTTTTGAGGCCGACCTTCGCCATCATCGCCAGCGCTTTTTCACGGCGCTGCTCTTTGCTCAGATTGCTGTTAATCAGCAGCGGCTCTTCCAGAATCTGCCCCACCTTTTTACGCGGGTTCAGCGAACCGTACGGGTTCTGGAACACAATCTGGATTTTCTGGCGACGCAGCTTCTGCGCCTGCGGGTCGTGCTTGAGCAGATCCTGCCCCAGATAATAGAGCTCGCCGCCGGTCGGCACTTCAATCATCGTCAGCAGACGGCCCAGCGTGGATTTCCCGCAGCCGGACTCCCCCACCACCGCCAGCGTTTTACCGCGTTCGAGGTTAAAGGAGACGCCGTCCAGCGCTTTCACCAGGCGTTCAGGGGCAAACAGCCCCTTCTTCACCGGGTAATATTTTTTCAGGTCGATGGCCTGCAACAGCGGCTGTTGCGTGGTGGCCTGTTGCGTACTCATAGTGTTGGCCTCCCGGCATCATCGAGTGGGTAGTGGCATTTCGACTGACGACCGTCAGCCAGCTGGTTCAGCTCTGGTTCTTCCGCCCGGCATTTGTCCGTCGCATACGGACAGCGCGGATTAAGCAGACAGCCCTGCGGACGGTCATATTTGCCCGGCACCACACCCGGCAGCGACGCCAGACGCGCTTTATCCTGAGCAAACTCCGGCAGCGCGCGTAAAAGCGCCTGGGTATACGGGTGACGCGGCGCGCGGAAGATATCGTGTGAATTTCCGGTCTCGACCACCTGGCCGGCATACATCACGATGATTTTGTGCGCAGCTTCAGCCACCAGCGCCAGATCGTGCGTAATCAGCACCAGCGCCATGTTCTCTTTCTGCTGCAGCTCCAGCAGCAGCTCGATGATCTGTGCCTGGATGGTCACGTCCAGCGCCGTCGTCGGTTCATCCGCAATCAGCAGCTTTGGCCGACAGGCAATCGCCATGGCGATCATCACGCGCTGGCTCATCCCGCCTGAAAGCTGGTGCGGGTAAACGTCCAGACGCGATGCCGGGTCAGGAATGCCCACCTGGTTCAGCAGGTCGATCGCCCGCTGACGACGCGTTTTCTTATTCCCGCCCTGATGCACCTTGATTGCTTCCATAATCTGGAAACCGACGGTGTAGCACGGGTTCAGGCTGGTCATCGGATCCTGGAAAATCATCGCCACTTCCGCACCCACCAGCTGGCGGCGCTGTTTCTCAGAAATGCGCTTCAGGTCCTGACCGTTGAACTGCAGGTTTTCCGCCATCACGCGGCCCGGGTAATCAATCAGCCCCATGATCGCCAGCGAGCTCACTGACTTACCGGAACCGGACTCCCCGACAATGCCAACCACTTCGCCCTGATTTACGCTATAGCTGATGCGGTCCACGGCGCGAAACGGGGTGCCTTCATCGCCGAAGTGCACCGATAATTTATCTACATTTAATAACGCCATCTCGTGCCTCTTACTGCTTCAGTTTGGGATCAAGCGCATCACGCAGGCCATCACCCATCAGGTTAAATGCCAGCACCGTCAGCAGGATTGCCAGACCCGGGAAGGTGACAACCCACCAGGCGCTTTGTGCGAACTGCAACACGTCGGAGAGCATGGTGCCCCACTCCGGTGTTGGCGGCTGCGCACCCATGCCCAGGAAGCCAAGAGCGGCCATATCGAGAATGGCGTTAGAGAAACCGAGCGACGCCTGAACGATCAGCGGCGCAAGGCAGTTCGGGAAGATATTGACGAACATCTGGCGCATCGCACCGGCACCTGCCACGCGAGAGGCGGTGACGTAATCGCGGTTCACTTCCACCAGCACCGCCGCACGGGTTAAACGCACGTAGTGAGGAAGCGCCACGAACGTCAGCGCCAGGGCGGCGTTACCGATCGACGGACCGAAGATCGCCACCAGCACCAGGGCCAGCAGCAGGCTTGGCAGCGCCAGCATGATGTCGACGATACGCATGATGATGTTATCAACGATACCGCCGAAGTAGCCGGCAACCAGACCCAGTACGATCCCCATAATCAGGGATAACACCACCACCAGGCAGCCGACCAGCAGCGACAGGCGCGCACCGTACATCAGACGCGACAGCACATCGCGGCCCACATCATCGGTCCCCAGCAGGTGCGCCAGGCTACCGCCATCCTGCCAGGCAGGCGGGGCGAGCAGCGCATCGCGGAACTGATCCGCCGGGTTATACGGCGCGAGGACGTTCGCAAACACCGCAATCAGGATCATGATAGCGACATACACCAGCCCCACCACCGCGCCTTTGTTGCGCTTGAAGTAGTGCCAGAACTCCTGCATCGGCGTCATCGGAACCGGTGCAGCAACAACTTTGTTTTCAGAAACCTGTGACATGATGGCCCCTTACTTCTTATGACGAATACGCGGGTTCACCACGCCGTACAGCAAATCGACCAGCAGGTTGACGAGGATAATCATCGTCGCGACCAGCAGCACACCGCCCTGCACCACCGGATAGTCACGGCGTTGCAGCGCGTCAATCAGCCAGCGGCCCAGGCCCGGCCAGGAGAAGATGGTTTCGGTCAGGATCGCCCCCGCCAGCAATGTCCCCACCTGGAGACCGATAACGGTCACCACCGGCAGCATGGCGTTACGCAGCGCATGGACGATAATGACGCGCATACGCGTCAGGCCCTTGGCGCGCGCGGTGCGGATATAATCCTCACCCAGCACTTCCAGCATCGATGAACGGGTCATACGCACGATCACCGCCAGAGGAATGGTGCCCAGCACCATGGCAGGCAGGATCATATGCGCGACGGCATCCATGAAGTTGCCCTCTTCGCCCCAGATAGCCGTATCAATCAGCATAAAGCCGGTGAGCGGGTTGGTGTCATCCAGGAAGACCATATCGCTGACGCGCCCGGAGACCGGTGTCAGGTTAAGCTGCACCGAGACCAGCATGATCAGCATCATGCCCCACCAGAAGATAGGCATGGAGTAGCCGGTCAGCGCCAGGCCCACGGCGGTGTGGTCAAAAATAGAGCCACGCTTAACGGCAGCCAGTACTCCGACAGGAATACCCACCGCGGTGGCGAAAATCATGGCGCAGACGCCAAGCTCCAGCGTCGCTTTAAAACGCGGCACGAACTCGTCCCACACCGGAAGACGGCTTTTCAGTGAAATCCCTAAATCACCGTGCAGCACGCCCCAGATATAGTGGAGATACTGCTGCCACATTGGCTTATCGAGGCCGAGTTCAGCCAGCAGCTGTGCATGGCGCTCAGGGGAAATACCACGCTCGCCCGCCATAATCATTACCGGGTCGCCGGGGATCATATGGACGAAGGCAAAAGTGAGAAGGGTGATACCGATAAACGTGGGGATAACAAGTCCCAGACGTCGGAGGATGAACTGCAACATAACCCGGATTCTCTCTGATGACGCACGACCAGTGGCGTGACGTCTGTATTGCTCACAAATCTTATCCCCTCTCCTTTCAGAGAGAGAATTAAGCACTGCTGCCGGGTGGCGCTACGCTTACCCGGCCTACATACCGTAGGCCAGTGCAAGCGCAGCGCCGCCTGGCGTTGCTTTTAATTATTCAACCGATACGTTTTCGAAGTGGTGTTTGCCCAGTGGATCAACCACGTAGCCTTTCACTTCTTTACGCACTGGCTCGTACACGGTGGAGTGAGCAACAATCAGCGCCGGAGCCTGATCGTGCATAACAACCTGCGCCTGCTTGTACAGTTCAATACGTTTGTTGTGATCGTCGGTCGCACGCGCCGGCTGGATCAGATCTTCAAACGGCTTGTAGCACCAGCGAGAGTAGTTAGAACCGTCTTTTGCCGCCGCGCAGCTGAACAGGGTAGCGAAGAAGTTGTCCGGATCCCCGTTGTCACCGGTCCAGCCCATCATCACTGCCTGGTGCTCACCCGCTTTGGCGCGCTTCAGGTACTCGCCCCACTCGTAGGTCACAATCTTGGCCTGTACGCCAATCTTCGCCCAGTCAGCCTGAACCATTTCTGCCATACGGCGTGCGTTCGGGTTGTACGGACGCTGTACCGGCATCGCCCACAGCTCAACGGTGAAGCCTTTATCCTGGCCCGCTTCTTTCAGCAGCGCTTTCGCTTTCTCAGGATCGTAGGAGTAATCTTTAACGTCGTCGTTATAGCCCCACATGGTTGGTGGGATCAGGTTTTTGGCTGCAACGCCAGCGCCCTGGTAAACCGCCTTGATGATCGCTTCTTTGTTCACCGCGTAGGTCAGCGCCTGACGCACTTTCACGTCATCAAACGGTTTCTTCTCGGTGTTGAAGGAGAGATAGCCCACGTTCAGGCCAGCCTGCTCCAGCAGGTTGATGTTCTTATCCTGCTTCATGCGGGCGATGTCAGCCGGGTTCGGGTATGGCATCACCTGGCATTCGTTTTTCTGCAGTTTTGCATAACGTACTGACGCATCCGGCGTGATGGAGAAGACCAGACGATCAATCTTCGGCTTGGTGCCCCAGTAGCCTTCGAATGCTTTATACAGAATACGGGAGTCTTTCTGGTACTGCAGCAGCTGGAATGGACCGGTACCGATTGGGTTCAGGTCGACTTTTTCCGGCGTACCGGCTTTCAGCATGTTGTCCGCGTACTCTTTGGACAGAATTGAGGCGAAGTCCATGGCCAGGTCAGCCAGGAACGGTGCTTCCGGACGTGTCAGCACGAACTGAACGGTATTATCGTCCACTTTTTTCACTTCAGAGATCAGATCCGGCAGACCCATCCCTTCGAAGTATTCATAGCTGCCGCCAGAGACTTTGTGGTACGGGTTCTGAGCGTTTTTCTGACGGTCGAAGGAGAACACAACGTCGTCGGCGTTAAAGTCGCGCGTTGGTTTGAATTCTTTGCTGTCCTGCCACTTCACGCCCTTGCGCAGGTGGAAGGTGTAGGTTTTACCGTCTTCGCTGACGTCCCACTTCTCGGCCAGACCCGGAATCACTTCCGTGGTACCGGTTTTGAATTCAACCAGACGGTTATAGATCGGTACAGAGCTTGCATCGTAAGTCGTACCAGAGGTAAAGAGCTGTGGGTTAAAGCCTTCCGGCGAGCCTTCAGAACAGTAAACCAGGGTTTTTGCCTGTACGCTTGCTGCCACGGTCATAGCCACCAGGCTCAGACCAAGCTTCAGCATCCCTGACTTCTTCAAGGAAATACTCATTATTCTGCTCCAATGTGATGTTTTGCTTTGTTGTGTTACGCCGCCAGACCTTTATTTATTTTTTACCCGGTCCGGTCGGAGGTGCCCGAAGGCGTTAAAGGGATGGAGAATCCTTTCAGAAGAGCGTTTGAGTTGCAGCGCAGATCGTCCCTGAAATGCCCCTCATGCCCTACAATCTGTCAACAGAATGTGAAAACGTCAATACAGGTGACGGGGATTTACGCTGAGTGTGAGAAACCGCAAACAAAGATTAAAAAAACCATGAGCGTCAGTTTTCAGCAGGGAAATTTATGCTACTCGCCATGTTGCAGCACAACTATCTTCATATTTCGCAACAATCAGTGATTAACTTTTATTCAGAATGGGTAAATTTTCTTGCAGAATGGTGATTATCTGAGCACTAAATACCGCGAACGTTAAAACGCACAGCGAAAAATGCTGAGGTTATCCATAAGCAACGCGAAAAAAGATCAATCTATATATAAAAAAATACAATGGATTATGTCACAAAATCGTTAACAGGCAGGGAGAAGCGGGCGTAAGGGGCGTTTTGATTACTCTGAAGAGCTAAGGCCATAATGCAAAAAGGGCTAACCTTACGGTTAGCCCTTTTCAGAATGTGGTCGGCGAGAGAGGATTCGAACCTCCGACCCACTGGTCCCAAACCAGTTGCGCTACCAAGCTGCGCTACTCGCCGAATGCGGAGCGCATCTTACTGCTGAGGTGCGCCCCCGTCAATCCCTTATTTTCAAAAAGCCATTCAACTGGCGATATTCTCGCCAGAGCAGCTACTGCGCGGCTTTTGCGCTGTTATCAGGGAGTTTACACCAGTTGTTGTTTTCGTTAATCCCACCGTTCGGTGAGGTGTAGCCGAGACAACCCATAATGGTGTCGTACAGCTCAACGTGACGACGCGGCACCTTCATTTCCGCCTCTTTCTTCAGATGGGCAAACATCTTCGCTTTCTCCGGGTCTTCCAGGTACTTATCGGACATCCACACCATCATTGGCACGCGGAACTGCTCCGGCGGCGCCATCTTGCGTGGCGTACCGTGCAGATGTTCGAACTCATTGATAGATTCACCGTGGTCCGCCGCATAGAAGACAATAGCCTTCTTATCGCGAACCTGGTCAATCACCGAATCAATAAAGTGATCCACATACATCACGGAGTTGTCATAAGAGTTAATCAACTGGGCTTTGGTGCAGTCTTTATCCACTCCGACGCACTCCGGCGTCCATTTGGCAAAGCTGCGGGGGTAGCGCTGCGTGTAGTTAAAGTGCGACCCTTTGGTATGAAGGATGATCATATGCTTACCATCAGGATTCCCGTTGAGTGAGAGTTTCATCTCATCAATCAGCAACATGTCATCGACAGGTTTGCCACGGTTGCGCGCCTCTGCGCCAATCTGCTCGCGGTAGGAGATGTTTTGCGCCATGGTGTTGCTGTAGAACCACATCTCACTCTGCATCGCATAGAGGTCGGAGGTAAACCCAAGCTGATGCAGCACCGAGAAGACGTTTTGCTCTTTTAGCGTACGCTGCGGGTTGTCGCTCGCCCCGCCCTCGCGCACAAACATGCAGCGCAGGGAAAGCTTGGTGGCGGTATCACAGGAATAGCCACGATAGGCAATCAGGTTCTTTTCCTGCGCCAGTTTAGGCGTGGTATCACGGTTATAGCCGAGAATGCCCATATGATCCCAGCGTGTGGTCTCTCCGATAATAAAGACGACGTAGGTATCGTCGATATCCTTTGGCGCCACATAGGTAAACTTCTTCGCCGGGTTTATCAGCGACTTATTATCCGAGGACTCATCCACCTGCGCCCACGCATACAGCCCTAGCGCGGAGATCCAGTTAGACGGTAAATACGAGTTGGCAACCACGCCACCGTAGCTCGGCATATCCACGCCGGAGGTACGCTCATCATTCTTCTGCTTCACCTCCAGCAGACGAATCGGCCCCCAGACCATCAGGCCCGCCAGCAGCACCACGGCGACGCTTCTGAATCGCTTTCCTGGCGTGCGGATCTGGTGAACAAGGGTATAGCGGCAGCGGTTGCTCCAGATGAGCAGCAGCGGCAAGGCGCTGACCGCTACCAGCCAGAGGATAAAGTGCAGCCCCACAACCTCTTTAGAGAGGTCGATATCCGTGGTCATCACCGAGGCAATAATGCCGTAGCCAATCACCACGTTCATAAAAGTCATGTAATAGCTGGCACCCGCCGAGCACAGCACGATAAACGTTGCCAGCACTCGCCACACGCGACGGCCAAACAGGGTAAGAATACGGAATAAAAAGAAGGTGACCAGTACCGCAGCGACCAATTCGACAACCGCTGCAATTCCTTTCCAGACGGTAAAATCATGCGCGTAACCGTCAAACCGACGGAAAAAAACTGCGCCGTTCATAAACAGGCCGATGTACAACGCCAGCAAAAAGCAGAGCTTTTGTTGCGCCATCGATTTAATGTATTTCATGCAAGCTACCCGGAAAAAGGGACAATACCGCCGCCCACCTCAATCAAAAAAGTGGGCAGATTAGACATACGCTCAGGGGATCGTTCAATGAAACGTCTACAGGCGTGGTAAGTAGACCACAGGGAAGCGGAAAAGTGGCAGCAGAGAGTGTGATCAGTACAGTTATTTACAAAAAAGCAAATCCAAAAACAGACAAAATCGCTTTATTTCCAGGTTAAGAAAATAAAAAGGCCGGATTACCGGCCTTTCTCGTCGCGATTATGCATGAACTTCTTTAAAAACTTCACGTTGCGGCTGGCGAATCGTGGTTGACAGCGCCAGGGAGATAATCAGCAAGGCAAATATCACGCAGAAGGTTACGTAGAACCCGCCGAACAGGGAAGCAATCAGCGAGCCGCAGATACTGCCGATCCCGAAGCCCAGATAGATCACGCCGTAGTTTTTCGCCAGATTGTTCAGGCCAAAGAACTCGCTCACCAGTGACGGGAAGACGGTAATGGTGCCGCCGAAGTTAAAGGCCACGCAGGCAATTGCCGCGAAGAAGGTGGCTTCATTCAGCGGAGCGAACAGCAGCGCCGCCATACCGACCAGCGAGACCACCTGCCCAATCGTAATCACGCGGATGCGGGCGATTTTGTCGGACAGAATACCGAGGACCAGACGACCGGAGAGGTTAGCAATGGAGATCACAGTCACCGCGTTGGCCGCCGTGGCTGCATCCAGTTTCACCATCCCCTGCGCGATATCTTTCGCCACGCCGATGACATACAGGCCGCTCATGCAGGCCGTCAGGAACATCACCGCCAGCATCCAGTACTGCGGTTTACGCATGGACTGCGCGAGGGTGAAATCATTCTCCACCACGCCATTCACGGATTTCACTTCCTGCTGCGGCGCATCCTTCATCAGCGTGGCGCCGAACAGAATCATCACCAGCACGATTGCGCCCCAGATCATGAAGGTCTTTTCGAGGCCAACGGACGCCAGCAGATGGGCATCGATAAATTTGAACCCGAGGCTGCCCAAACCATAAGAACCAATGGCAAACGCGGAGATTAAGCCTTTACGTTCCGGGAACCACTTCACGCAGTTTGACAGCGTCAGCAGATAGCCCGCGCCGTCCGCCAGTCCCACCAGCACGCCCGCACTCAGCCAGAGCATCATCAGATTGCTGGAATGCGCGGTCAGGAAAAAGCCCAGCCCCAGCAGGATGCCGGACGCCATGGTCACGCGCTTCACGCCAAAACGCTCCTGCAGCTTGCCCGCGACGGAAGATGAAATCGCCAGACCCAGGCTCAGCAAACCAAAGGAGAACGCGACCTGGCTGACCGGTGCGCCGAGTTTGTCAGAAAGCGCACTGTTAAACAGGCTCCAGGTATAGACCGATCCCAGCGCAAACTGAGTGACGATGGTACCAAAGAGCGTGAGCCAGCGCGTGCGGTTATAGGTTGATGTGTTCATGGCAGTTGTCCTGCAAGATAAATTGAGGGAATTCGCTGAGGACAACGATAAACAAAACCTCAATATGCCTGGGGTAAAACGGCATGAAATGCAGGCGGAACGGAATGAAATGCCTGGAATCGGGAATGAATGACCTGGCACGGGAATAAAGCGACAGCGTGTTAGTATCTGCTATCGCTGTAAAGCCCGTGGTTATTGTATTCGAGATGTTATCGTAACGTTTAAAAAAGTAACAACGCTAGAAATTGGCGCTGACGCCGAGGGTGTATAAAAACTCCTCACCGGTGGTGGTATGCTCCCCCTGAGCCAGCGAGGCATAGGCCGCCATGTGCGTATTAAAGGGAATATCCGTTCCCACGGTGACATCCATCCAGCTGCCGTTTTGGGCAGGAGCTGGCGTTTGCGGCATACCAAACTGCGATTTCCACTGGTTTTCACCAAACTGTTGGTTATAGCTGATCTGCGCCCAGGGCCGGAGATCGCCGTACTGGGTGTTAACACGCCACCCCAGCGTGCTGACGCTGGCATGCCAGAGCGGGTCCGTAACTGACTGTGTCGACGCGCTATCACCAAACTCGTTAATCATCATAGGAGCCGTGCCGTCGTACCGCCACGCCACCACCGGGCCGGTGGTAATTCGCGCTGAAACGGGAAAATTCCAGCCTACGCTCATCGCCCCCTCTGTCGTGCTGCCAGACGGTATATTCAGAGCAAGACCCGGCGCATTTTGCGAAGACTGAATACGCTCCGCGAGAATATCCTCATAGCGCGGTTGGTGATCCGCGTCCCATGTATAGCGTTCCGCCGTATTATTTTGGGCGTCTGAAACGATATATTCCTGTTGCCAGGCAGACGCTGTATTACAAAAAAACAGGCAGGCTGAAATCCCCACCAGGCCAGACACAGCATGGCGACCACTGATTTTTTTTATCATCTTCAACGCGACCCCAGAGAGAGCCGAATTCGGCGATATTTGTCGTTATTCAGGAAGAGCTTAGAGAGCATATGGCCCTGTATTAACTATTGTCTTTATAGTAAACACGTCAAGCCAGTCAGAACGAAATTTTTGCGAAATCAGTATCAATAAGGGAGATGACGGATGGAACGTTGCGGTTGGGTAAGCCAGGATCAGCTTTATATCGACTATCACGATCGGGAATTGGGCGTGCCGGAAAGGGATGGCAAAAAGCTCTTTGAGATGATCTGCCTGGAGGGCCAGCAGGCGGGGTTATCATGGATTACGGTACTGAAAAAACGCGAAAATTACCGCAGCGCTTTCCACCAGTTCGACCCCGTCGCCGTCGCCGCGATGACCGATGAGGACGTCGAGCGACTGGTGCAGGATGCCGGCATCATCCGCCATCGTGGTAAGATCCAGGCCATCATCGGTAACGCACGCGCTTATCTGGCGATGGAACAAAACGGCGAATCATTTTCAGATTTTGTCTGGACGTTTGTGAATAACGATCCGCAAGTCACGGAGGCGACCACGCTCGCGGAAATTCCGGCCGCCACTCCGGCCTCGGATGCGCTCTCGAAGGCCCTGAAAAAACGCGGCTTTAAGTTTGTCGGCTCCACCATCTGCTACGCCTTTATGCAGGCCTGTGGCCTGGTCAACGACCACGTTACCGGCTGCTTCTGTCATCCGGGAGGCCATCATGATCCGCAAATGGCAAAATGAAAATACCGCGCCGCTGCTGAGCCTGTGGCTGGAAAGTACCACGGAAGCGCATCCGTTCATCGCGCCGAATTACTGGAAAGAGAATGAGGCCATGGTGCGGGACGTTTATCTGCCGTCCGCTGAAACCTGGGTCTGGGAGCAGGACGGCGAACCTTGCGGATTTATCAGCGTGATGCAGTCTCAGTTTGTCGGCGCCCTGTTTGTGGCGCCGTCATGCATCGGGAAAGGCATCGGGCGCGCGCTGCTGAACCATGTTCAACAGCGCTTCCCGCACTTAACCCTGGAGGTGTATCAGAAAAATGTCCGGGCGGTGAATTTCTACCATGCTCAGGGCTTTCGCATTGAAGACAGCGCCTGGCAGGATGACACCCAACACCCGACGTGGATTATGAGCTGGCAGGCGGATCAAACGCCGTTAAGGTAAGCTCGGGACCCGTATATTTCTCGACCCAGGCCAGCGCCGTGTTCCCTGCGCAACCATTCCCCAGCTTCGAGCTGGGGAGATCTTTGGTCAGCACGTTAACCGCCCCGTTTTTACAGATACCGCCTTCGGCGAGCTCAAGGTCAGGCCATGCGCCCTGATGAATGCAGATCACGCCCGGCTTAATCCCGTCGCTCACCACCGCCCCTGCCAGCACCTGTCCACGCGCGTTCCAGACGCGCACCACGTCGCCGTCCGCAATCCCGCGCGCTTGCGCATCAAGGGTATTCAGCGTGATGGGCTCTCGCCCGGCGACCGCATACTGCTCGCGCAGGGAGGTATAGTTAAGCTGGCTGTGCAGACGGTGCGCGGGATGGGCAGATAACACCTGCAGCTGATCCGGCCGGGCGTTGCCGTGCCATTCGTCCGGCTCGAGCCACGTGGGATGCGGCGGGCAGTCAGCATAGCCAAAGCTGGCGATGCGCTCGCTGTAGATCACGATCTTACCGCTCTCGGTTTTCAGCGGGTGGTTCTCCGGATCGCGGCGGAAATCGGCAAAACGAACAAACTTCGCGTTCTGTTCGCTCTCCGGCATTTCGACGATCTGGTTCGCCTCCCAGAACTCAGTAAATGGCGGGAGCGTCACGCCCTGCGCCGCGCCGCGCTGTCCGGCAATCTGGTAGAAGGTTTCCAGCCATTCGAGATCGGTTTTTCCCTCGGTAAAACGCGCGCGACCGCCCGCTTCCCACCGCTCGCTCAGTTCAGCAAACACGTCGAAATCATCGCGCGCCTCATCGCGCGGGGCCACCACGCGCTTCATCGGGACCATATGCTGATTGCTGTAGTCGCCGGTCATGGTGAGATCGTTACGCTCAAACGAGGTGGTCGCCGGGAGCACGATATCAGCGTGTTTCGCCGAGGCGGTCCAGAAGCACTCGGAGATCACCACCAGCTCCGGCTTCTGCCAGGCGCGGATCAGGCGGTTGGTATCCTGATGGTGCGTGAAGTTCGACCCGCCCGCCCACCAGACAAATTTAATATCCGGGAAGTGGCGGTCGAGACCATTGTGCTGATAAAAACCGCCCGGATTTTCCAGGGCTTCAACAATACGCGCCACCGGGATTTTATCCACGGCATCCTCGCCCCCCTGCACCGAACCTTGCAGAGACGCCAGCACCGCCGCTTTACGCGTGGGGTTACCGCCATTGGCAAAGTGATAGGAGAGACCAAAACCGCCGCCCGGCGTACCGATCTGCCCCAGCATCGCGGCGAGGGTCACCAGCATCCAGTGTTTTTGCTCGCCAAACTGCTGGCGCTGCATCCCCCAGCCGGACATCAACATCGTGGTGTTTTTATGGAATAACGCCGCCAGTTCGCGGAGTTTATCCGCAGAAACACCGCAAATGTCAGCCGCCCACTCTGCCGTTTTGGCCACGCCATCCGTTTTACCCGTCAGATAGTCGGCGAATTTATCGAAGCCGGTGGTACAGCGCGTCAGGAATTCGACATTGTGCCAGCCGTTTTCCACCAGGGTATGGGCGATACCCAGCATCATTGCCACATCGGTGCCCATATGCGGGGCAATCCACTCGGCGCTGTCGCCGAAGAAATCCAGGGTTTCAGAGCGCATCGGGTCAATGCAGATGATGCGCTTGCCGCTTTTGCGCAGCGCGTCGAAATAGCCAATGCCCTGCTCGTCGCTGGCATTCCAGGCAATTTTCAGCGTGTTAAGAGGGTTAGCGCTCCACAGCACCACCACGTCGGTATGCGCCAGCACCAGCGGCCAGCTGGTCTGCTGCTGGTACACTTCGTTCCCGCCCACGACGTACGGCATGATCGCCTGCGCCGCACCGGTGGAGTAATCCCCCAGATGACCGGTATAGCCTCCCGCCAGGCTCATATAGCGCTGCAGCAGCGTCGACGCCTTATGCAGCACCCCGTTAGAGCGCCAGCCGTAGGACCCGGCGAAAATCGACGACGGACCGTAACTGTCGCGAATGCGCTTGTGCTGGGTGTGGATCAGCGCCAGCGCGTCATCCCAGCTCACGCGAACAAACTCATCCTGACCGCGAATGCCCTGCGGCTTGTCAGGTGAGGCGAGAAAACCTTTACGCACCATCGGCCAGCGCACGCGTGTTTTGCTGTGCACCTGATCGCGAACGACGGTCTGTAAAGAGTTGGGATGTTGTGTTGGCAATGCTCCGCGAGACGACAGAACATTTTCGCCATCGGTTTCGACCAGCATTGGCCCCCAGTGGGCGGCGGTCAGAATGGTTTTCGTTGAGGTGCTCAAGCGTGCGCTCCTGGTTGCGTGCAGGTTTTACGGCCTTCTTGCTGAGACCGTTTATGGTTTGTCACAAATTTCAGAGTTATACCCGGAATTTTCTCCGTATCTGGACGTCATAATCAACTGCCACGTTCGCCGTGGCAAAGAATAAAAAGGATTAAGGAAAGAAGATGAAAAAACGCGTACTCGTTATTGCCGCTCTGGTGAGCGGTGCACTGGCTGTTTCTGGCTGCACAACCAACCCTTACACCGGTGAGCGCGAAGCGGGTAAATCCGGCATTGGCGCGGGTATCGGCTCGCTGGTCGGCGCAGGCGTTGGGGCGCTCTCCTCCTCCAAGAAAGACCGCGGCAAAGGCGCGCTGATTGGCGCAGCGGCGGGCGCGGCCCTGGGCGGCGGCGTCGGTTATTACATGGACGTGCAGGAAGCAAAACTGCGCGACAAAATGAAGGGAACCGGCGTGAGCGTGACGCGCAGCGGCGATAACATCATCCTGAACATGCCGAACAACGTCACCTTCGACAGCAGCAGCGCAACGCTGAAACCCGCGGGTGCGAACACCCTTACCGGCGTGGCGATGGTGCTGAAAGAGTACAACAAGACCGCCGTGAACGTGATTGGCTACACCGACAGCACCGGCAGCCAGGATCTGAACATGCGTCTGTCCCAGCAGCGCGCCGATTCCGTGGCCAGCTCGCTGATTACCCAGGGCGTTGAAGCAAACCGCATCCGCACCAGCGGCATGGGCCCTGCCAACCCTATCGCCAGCAACAGCACGGCGGAAGGCAAAGCGCAGAACCGCCGCGTAGAGATTACGTTAAGCCCAATTCAGTAAGTAAAAGCAAAACGGCAACCCCGTTGCCGTTTTTGTGTTTGCGCCCTCTCCCGTGGGAGAGGGTTGGGGTGAGGGCATCAGACCGCAACCTCCGGTAAGCGCAGCACCACCGGGCAAATTACTTGATTCGTCCGATTTTCCCGCTAAGGTATTCTCACTAAATTCAGGGAAATCAGCGATGAGCAAACCAGCCCGGGCCACCATCAGCGACGTGGCGAAAGCCGCCAAAACCGGCAAAACCAGCATTTCGCGCTACCTTAACGGCGAGAAACACCTGCTATCCGATGCGTTGCTGGCGCGTATTGAACAGGCTATTGCCGATCTCGACTACCGTCCCAGCCTCATGGCGCGCGGGCTCAAACGCGGCCGCACCCGCCTTATCGGGCTGATCATCGCCGATATCACCAACCCCTACTCCGTGAACGTGCTCAGCGGTATCGAAGCCGCCTGTCGCGAGAAGGGTTTCACGCCGCTGGTCTGTAATACCAACAACGAAGTCGACCAGGAGCTGCATTATCTCGACCTGCTGCGCAGCTATCAGGTGGAAGGGATTGTGGTCAACGCGGTAGGCATGCGTGAAGAAGGCTTGAATCGCCTGCAGCAATCCTCCCTGCCCATGGTCCTCATCGACCGTAAAATCCCGGAATTTGCCTGCGACGTGGTCGGGCTGGATAACATCCAGGCCGCCACGACCGCCACCGAACATCTGATTGAACAGGGCTTCGAGGCCATTCTGTTTCTGAGTGAACCGCTGGGGATGGTCAATACCCGACGTGAACGCCTGAGCGCATTTCGAGCCACGCTGGAGCGTTATCCCGGCGTGATCGCCGAAAATGCCGAAACGCCGCTTCACGAAGCCGGGCAGCTCGACAACACCCTGCGTCAGTTCCATACGCGCCATCGTGGGATGCGCAAAGCGGTTATCTCCGCCAACGGGGCGCTGACGCTGCAGGTTGCCCGCTCGCTCAAGCGCATTGGCCTGCACTGGGGCAGCGACATCGGTCTGCTGGGGTTTGATGAACTGGAGTGGGCGGAGCTGGCTGGCGTCGGCATTACTACCCTCAAACAGCCCACCTGGCAGATTGGCTATGCTGCTGTTGAACAAGTCGTTCGTCGTATTGAAGGCACCAGCGATGCCGTTCGCGAGCAGGTCTTCTCCGGCGAGCTGATCGTTCGTGGCTCCACCGCGCGTTAAATTTCCCTTGTGATAGCGATCATAAATTCAACATCCTGACCTTTTCTTTGGAACCGGTTCCATCTAGCGTAATAGTATTGATATGTTGCGATGGAGTCCGAAGATGGGCAGGAAAATTATGGTGGTCACCGCCGCGTACGGTGCGGAACAGGTGCGACAGGCGGGCGGTCAACGGGCGATGCTCCCCGTTATTGCTGGCGCGGGGGCAGACGGCGTGGAGATCCGCCGGGAACTGTTCAACAGCGAAGAGCTGCTGGCGCTGCCCGCGCTGGGCGAATCCATTGAGCTGCTGGGTCTGCTGGCGTGCTACTCCGCACCCGCCGCCCTGTTTATGCCCGACGGCACCCTCAACCCGGACCTGCCCCACTATC
This sequence comes from Enterobacter sp. 5-4, assembly GCF_000612205.1. Taxonomy (NCBI): domain Bacteria; kingdom Pseudomonadati; phylum Pseudomonadota; class Gammaproteobacteria; order Enterobacterales; family Enterobacteriaceae; genus Enterobacter; species Enterobacter sp. 5-4. Next base: position 18,502 of record NZ_JFHW01000006.1, read on the forward strand.
TCTCTGAAGCCAACACCCTGAACGCCCTGTGGCTGAAGGTTTCCCTCGGCCATTTCAGCGACACGCAACCACTCGACGCCCTGCGTACGCTATTGAACACCAGCGGTATGGCGTTGGTCGTGGAGAACGATCAGACCGACTGCGGACAGCTCGCGCCCATGCAGCGCTTCCAGGCCGCCTGTCGGGAAATGGCGCTTCCCGTCACGCTGACCTTCGACATGGGGAACTGGCTGTGGGTGGGCGACTCCCCGGAAGAGGCCGCGCGTCATCTGGCCCCTGCGGTGAGCTATATCCACGTGAAAGCCGCCGTGCCGCATAAAGATAACTTCCGCGCCGTCGCACCGGACCGCGCCGATGCGCGCTGGCTGGATCTGCTCGGCCAGCTGCCTGCCGATGCCCCGCGCGGTATCGAATTCCCGCTGGAAGGGTCGGATTTAACCGCCGTTACCCGCCATTACGTCAACCTGCTGCGCGAGGAGTAAACCATGCACAAGACGCTGGATGTCATCACGATCGGCGAGGCCATGGCCATGTTTGTCGCCACCGAAACGGGCGAGCTGAGTGCGGTGGAGCACTTTATCAAACGCGTCGCAGGCGCTGAACTCAACGTCGCGACCGGCCTGGCGCGTCTCGGCCTGAACGTGGGCTGGGTCAGCCGCGTGGGGGATGACAGCTTTGGCCATTTCGTTCTCGATTCGCTGAAAAAAGAGGGGATTGATGCTGCAGGGGTCACCCTCGACGGACGCTTCCCTACCGGCTTTCAGCTTAAATCCAAGGTCGAAAATGGAACCGATCCCATCGTGGAGTATTTCCGCAAAGGCTCGGCTGCAAGCCACCTTTCTGTCGCGGATTACCACGCCGATTACTTTGCCTCCGCACGTCATCTGCACCTGAGCGGCGTAGCCGCGGCACTCTCTGCCAGCTCGTATGAGCTGCTGGATCATGCCGCGACCACCATGAAAGCTCAGGGGAAAACCCTATCGTTCGACCCCAACCTGCGTCCGGTGCTGTGGAAAAGCGAAGCGGAAATGGTGGAGAAACTGAACCGTCTGGCGTTCCGGGCGGACTGGGTTCTGCCAGGCCTGAAAGAAGGGATGATTCTGACCGGCGAAAGCACGCCGGAAGGCATCGCCGACTTCTACCTGAATAAAGGGGTAAAAGCGGTGGTGCTGAAGACCGGTGCCGATGGCGCGTGGTTTAAAACGGCCAACGGCGAGCAGGGCGCGGTCGCGGCAGTGAAGGTCGAGAACGTCGTCGACACCGTCGGCGCAGGTGACGGCTTTGCCGTGGGCGTGATTAGCGCCCTGCTGGAAGGTAAAACGCTGCCGCAGGCCGTCGCGCGAGGCAACAAGATTGGCTCGCTGGCCATTCAGGTGCAGGGCGACAGCGAAGGATTACCAACACGAGCACAGCTCGGCGTTTAAATTCCCTCTCCCTGTGGGAGAGGGCCAGGGTGAGGCAGCAAGCCGCACCAGATAATTAAGCCACCGTGTACCCTACAGACAACGGCGGTAACAACCTCAACAACAGAGGCAAGCCTATGAACAGTTCGACCAATGCAGTAAAACGCTGGTGGTACATCATGCCAATCGTGTTTATCACGTACAGCCTGGCGTACCTTGACCGTGCCAACTTCAGCTTCGCGTCCGCCGCAGGGATCACCGAGGACCTCGGGATCACCAAAGGGATCTCCTCCCTGCTGGGTGCCCTTTTCTTCCTGGGCTACTTCTTCTTCCAGATCCCCGGCGCGATCTATGCGGAACGCCGCAGCGTGCGTAAGCTGATCTTCATCTGTCTGATCCTGTGGGGCGCCTGCGCGTCGCTGACCGGCATGGTGAACAATATTCCTGCCCTGGCCGCCATTCGCTTTATCCTCGGCGTCGTTGAGGCGGCGGTTATGCCCGCGATGCTGATCTACATCAGCAACTGGTTTACCAAATCTGAGCGCTCGCGCGCGAATACCTTCCTGATCCTCGGTAACCCGGTCACGGTACTGTGGATGTCGGTGGTGTCCGGCTACCTGATCCAGGCCTTCGGCTGGCGCGAGATGTTTATCATTGAAGGGGTACCGGCAATTATCTGGGCCTTCTGCTGGTGGGTGCTGGTGAAAGATAAACCTGCCCAGGCGAAGTGGCTTTCCGAAGATGAAAAAGCAGCGCTGCAGGCGCAGCTGGACAAAGAACAGCAAGGTCTGAAGGCGGTGCGTAACTATGGTGAAGCCTTCCGCTCGCGTAACGTGATCCTGCTCTGCGCGCAGTACTTTACCTGGAGCATTGGTGTGTACGGCTTTGTGCTGTGGCTGCCGTCCATTATCCGCAGCGGCGGTGAAAACCTCGGTATGGTCGAAGTAGGCTGGCTGTCATCCGTACCGTATCTGGCGGCAACCATCGCGATGATTATCGTTTCCTGGGCGTCGGACAAGCTGCAGAACCGCAAGCTCTTTGTCTGGCCGCTGCTGCTGATTGCTGCCTTCGCCTTTATTGGCTCCTGGGCCGTGGGCGCAAACCACTTCTGGGTCTCTTATACGCTGCTGGTGGTTGCCGGTGCGGCCATGTACGCCCCTTACGGACCGTTCTTTGCCATCATCCCCGAGATGCTGCCGCGTAACGTGGCGGGGGGCGCGATGGCGCTGATTAACAGTATGGGTGCGCTGGGTTCGTTCTGCGGCTCCTGGTTCGTCGGTTACCTGAACGGTGCCACCGGCAGCCCATCCGCATCGTACATCTTTATGGGGGTGGCGCTTTTCGCCTCGGTATGGCTTACTCTGATTGTTAAGCCTGCTAATAATCAACAACACCCTGTCGGCGCTCGCCACGCCTGAATCCTTAAAAAATCAACGGAGATTAGCATGAAGCCGTCCGTCATTTTGTATAAAACCCTGCCGGAAGATCTGCAGAAACGCCTTGAAGAGCACTTCACCGTCACGCAGGTGAAGAACCTGCGCCCGGAAACCGTGGCACAGCATGCCGACGCGTTCGCGAGCGCGGAAGGCCTGCTGGGTTCAAGCGAAAAAGTAGATGTCGCCCTGCTGGAGAAAATGCCGAAGCTTCGTGCTACCTCAACCGTTTCCGTGGGTTACGACAACTTCGACGTGGATGCGCTTAACGCCCGCAAAATCCTGCTGATGCATACCCCGCATGCTCTGACGGAAACCGTGGCCGATACGCTGATGGCGCTCATGCTCACCACGGCCCGTCGCGTGGTGGAAGTGGCTGAGCGCGTCAAAGCGGGCGAATGGACAAAAAGCATTGGTCCGGACTGGTTCGGTGTGGATGTTCACTGCAAAACGCTGGGCATTGTCGGTATGGGGCGTATCGGGCTGGCGCTGGCGCAGCGCGCGCATTTTGGTTTTAACATGCCGATTCTGTATAACGCGCGTTGCCATCACAGTGAAGCCGAAGAACGCTTCAACGCCCGTTACTGCGAGCTGGATACCCTGCTGCAGGAAGCCGATTTTGTCTGCCTGGTTCTGCCGCTAACGGACGAAACCCGTCATCTGATCGGCAAAGAGGCGTTTGAAAAAATGAAGAGGTCAGCCATTTTCATCAATGCGGGTCGTGGCCCGGTGGTGGATGAGAAGGCGCTGATTGAGGCCCTGAAAAACGGTGAGATCCATGCAGCAGGTCTGGACGTGTTTGAGCAGGAGCCGCTGCCGGTGGACTCCCCGCTGCTGACAATGCCTAACGTGGTTGCCCTGCCCCACATCGGCTCAGCCACCCATGAGACGCGCTACAACATGGCGGCCACCGCGGTCGATAACCTTATTGCCGCCCTTAGCGGAAAGGTGGAGAGAAACTGCGTGAACCCGCAGGTGCAACGGTAGAAACGAAAAAACCCGCCAGAAGGCGGGTTTTTAAATTCTTTGCTACTGGGTTGGAAGCTTACAGGCTTACAACGTTACCAGCTGCTGGGCCTTTAGCGCCGCTTTCGATGGTGAAGGACACTTTCTGACCTTCGTCCAGAGATTTGTAGCCATCGTTCTGGATAGCAGAGAAGTGTACGAACACGTCTTTAGAGCCATCGTCAGGAGTGATGAAGCCGAAACCTTTATCAGCGTTGAACCATTTTACCAGACCAGTCATTTTAGCAGACATAGAAATTACCTTATTAACAAATATATTGTGCCTTCCGGCTTGATGGATTGCGTTACAGATTTTTAAGCGATGAAGGAAGGGTCACTACGAAGGGTATCTATGGATAACAATCTGGACTGCTTTACTAAACTGCTTTAGGTCTGTGTAACAAACCGACGGGAATAGTTATACCGATGTGGTAGAGGAATGACAAGCGTTATTTTCGCAACGCATAAAAAAACCCCGCCAGAAGCGGGGTTTTTTCGGTTTATTCTGTGGCAGCGACTGCGGCACTCCAGGCCTGGCTAAAGGCCTGATGCTGAGAGGCCAGCGGCCCAATCAGCGTATTGTACTGGCTTGCCTGCTGGGAGGTCGGGAACTGAATACCGTTGGCAACAAAGCTTACCTGCGTATTCTGCTGGGCAATAAAGTCACCCACCTGGACCAGCTGCTGCGTGAAGATTTGCGCGGCCGGAATCAACGGCTGCAGTGCTTCTGACGGTTTGGTCACCACTTTCTCATACACTTTGTCGAAGACCGGTTTGAGATCGTCGCCCTGCTTCAGCGCAGAACGTGACGCGTCAGCCTGCATTTTCGCATTCTGCAGCTGCTGGCTCAGCACGCCAAGCGCACCGTTGGACTGGCGCAATGGTTCACGCTGCGTCATGTAATCCTGTGGAACGCGGATGGCGTTCACGCTATCCACTACCGGGCGGATACCGGAATCCATCGCCTGGCTCACCTGCTGTGAATAACCATAAAGAATGGCGTAATCGGACACAAAGGGGCCAAACTGCTTTTTCTGATCCGCAGTCAGCGTTGGCAACCGCTCGCCGCTGCGCATCACTGTATTCTGCAGAAAATCGATAAACGCTTTGCGCTGATCGCCTTCTTTATCAAAACACCCACTCAGGCTAACAACCATCAACAACGCCGCAATAGGCGCAAACCAGCGAGAGCAGGACTTTCCTGTCGCCATTTTATTACTCCTTTCACCCAAAAAAGCGCACACCGGCACACGCGTGCCCGACGCTGACAAGGATAGTCCAGGTCAGCCTTGCAAGATACTCTTTTCATGCAAAACGGCTATTGCCGATTTATTTCTTACCATTTACAAAAAAATACCTGGCGAAGCCGACATATGACTAATCAGGGAATTAGCATAACTCTCCATATTGCTGAATCGGATACAGCGATCGTTACCGCACGATTAATCACACCCGTGACGATCCTGGGTTGGTATTAGGGACTATTCTTAACTGGCTCTCTGATGTTCTTGATCACGATGTGAGATTTAAGAGGAGTCCTCAATGGAATATAAAGATCCTGAGTTTGAGCTGCTGAGCAGCCTGGAACAGATCATTTTTAAAGATGTACCGCAGACGATTACCCTGCAACAAAAATCCAATCCCTTTACAGAATATGAGCAATTGCGCAAAGGGACAGGACTGAAAACCGAAGAATTCGCCAGAGCGATGGGTGTCAGCGTGGCTATGGTGCAGGAGTGGGAGTCAAAACGTGAGAAACCCACCCCAACCGAGTTACGGCTGATGCGCCTGATTCAGGCCAACCCTGCACTCAGCAAGCAGATCGCGTAGTGAAGATTGAATGCCCCCGCCTTTGCGGGGGCTTGTGTTTTACAGGCTATCACAACGCCACCCCGCCTCTTCCCACACCAGCGCATGCGTTAACGTTAAGCCGCTTAAAAACGCCTCATCGTGTGATACCACCAGCAGTGCCCCAGGGAAACCGGCCAGCGCCGCTTCAATGGCCTGGACTGAAGCCAGATCCAGATGGTTGGTCGGTTCATCCAGCAGCAGAAGCTGCGTGGCTTCCGCGCGCCACAGCACGCAGGCCAGGGCAGCCTTAAGACGCTCACCGCCGCTGAGCGCCGCCAATGGGAGCATCACTTTGTCAGCCCCCAGTTGAAGCTGCGCTAAACGGGTTCGCAATACCCCCTCTTCCAGAGGGGTATGACTCAAATTGAGATGCGTCATGACCGACTGCGAGAGATCGAACCGGGAGAGATGCTGGTCGAGATAAGCGCAGCTGACGGACACTTTACAGCTACCCGACCGTGGGGCAACCTCGCCGAGGAGGGTTTTTAACAGCGTCGACTTCCCGCAGCCGTTCGGCCCCTTTAACGCCACACGCATCGGTCCGTCCATCCGCCAGTTGAGCGGAGGAACAGGTACATGCTGCAGCACCAGATCCTCCAGCACCAGCACCTGCTTCCCCTCCGGGATCTGACTTCCCGGCAGGGTGAACATGACCGGGTTATCGTCTTCAACCCGCTCACGCGCCTTGTTAACCGCGGCGTTCAGCGCTTCATTTTGCTCGCTGTGCTGTTTTTTCCAGGAGCCAATCCGCTCCTTTGCCGCGCCTTTATATTTGACCCGCTCGAACGATGCGATATTCAGGGTATCGACGGTGCGTAACGTCTTTGCCGACCGCCGCTGGCTGTCATCATGCTCTTTTTGCATGCGCGCGCGGGTGCGTTTGCGCTCGGTTGCCGCATGTTCCAGCGCCGCGCGGGCAGCCTGCTGTTCGGCATCGCGCTGGGCTTGATAATCCGCATAATTTCCGCCGTAGCTGCGCAGACCCGAGGCGCTCAGCTCAAGAATACGCGGCACCTGCTCCAGAAGTTCGCGGTCATGAGAGGCCACCAGCACGCCGCCCTGATACCGACTCAACTGGTCGTAGAACCACACCCGGCCTTGTCGATCCAGATGGTTAGTCGGTTCGTCCAGCAGAAGAAAGTCCGCGCCCGCCGTAAACGCCCCGCACAGCAGGGCGCGGATGCGCTCGCCGCCGCTGAGTTCTATGGCGGGCTTATCAGGCTCAAACGGTGGGAGCGTCGCATTGATAAACGCTTCGCTCAGACGTTCGGCTATATCCCAGTGGCCGTCGAGTAACGCCAGATCGTCAGGCTGATAATCACCGCTGTCAATGCGCTTACGCGCCGCAAAAATCGCGTCATACCCGAGAAGTTCAGCCAGCGTCGTCTGCGAAGAAATAACATGCTGCTGCGCCACCCAGGCATGCGAGCCAAAGCGTTCAATATGACCGGTAGCCGGTTCGTCCAGCCCCGACAGCAGACGCAGCAGACGCGTTTTTCCGCTGCCGTTGCGGCCAACCAGCGCACACAGGGAGGGTTCCAGCGTGAGATTCAGCGGACCAAAAAGGGTATCGCCCGTCGGAAACTGACAGGTGACCTGATGCAAAATAAAAGAAGGGGACTGCGCAAAATGAGCCATAAGCACTCCTGAATGAAATCAAAACATCCCCTGCCGACGCGATGGCGTTTAGCAAGGATCGAAATTCATCAGTCGTGTTTGTTCATTTTTGGGGGGCACTCCAGCGCGAGAAAGTTAACGGGGATAAGGATAGCGGGAATGGGTTGACCATTTCAAGGTTAAATTTTCAGCAACACACTATAAAAAAACCCGCCGAAGCGGGTTTTTAGCATTTGTCACAACGGGCACATTACTGCAGCAGCGAAATATCCGCCACGCGCAGGAACAGCTCACGCAGTTTCTCGAGCATAGAGAGACGGTTAATACGCAGCTCTTTATCTTCTACGTTTACCATCACTTTCTCGAAGAAGGCGTCGATGACGTCACGCAGCTCGGCCAGCTCCACCAGCGCTTCCTGGTAGCGACCTTCCGCGAAGACCGGCTCGAGCTTGTCGCGCAGCACCACAACCTGCATCGCCAGGGCGATCTCTTCCGGCTCTTTCAGCGTCGCGGCGTTCACACGCTCGTTCAGCGTCTCGTCGGACTTCGCCAGGATGTTGGAGACACGCTTGTTGGCCGCCGCCAGAGCAGATGCCGCTTCCAGCGTACGGAAGTGGGAAACCGCCTTCATACGCGCATCGAAATCAGCCGGACGGGTCGGACGACGCGCCAGCACCGCCTGAATGGTGTCGACGGTGTAACCTTCATCCTGATACCAGGCGCGGAAACGACCGAGCATAAAGTCGATCACGTCATCCACAACGTTGGCGTTGGTCAGCTTGTCGCCGTACAGACGCACCGCTTCTTCGGTCAGGGTCTGCAGATCCAGGTTCAGGTTCTTCTCAACGATGATACGCAGCACGCCGAGCGCAGCACGACGCAGCGCAAACGGGTCTTTGTCGCCTTTCGGATGCTGGCCGATACCGAAGATACCCGCCAGGGTGTCCATCTTATCGGCAATTGCGACAGCACAAGCTACCGGGTTGGACGGCAGTTCGTCACCCGCAAAGCGCGGCTGATACTGCTCGTTCAGGGCAACCGCCACGTCTTCCGCTTCGCCATCGTGACGCGCGTAGTGCATGCCCATCACGCCCTGGGTGTCGGTAAATTCGAACACCATGTTGGTCATCAGGTCACACTTGGAGAGCAGGCCCGCACGCGTCGCGTGGTTAACGTCGGCACCGATTTCACGAGCGATCCAGCCGGACAGCTCCGCAATACGGTCGGTCTTGTCGCGCAGCGTACCCAGCTGCTGCTGGAACAGTACGGTCTGCAGGCGTGGAAGATGATCTTCCAGACGCTTTTTACGGTCGGTGTTGAAGAAGAACTCGGCATCCGCCAGACGTGGGCGCACGACCTTCTCGTTACCGGAGATAATCTGGCTCGGATCTTTCGATTCGATGTTCGCCACGAAAATGAAGTTTGGCAGCAGCTTGCCGTCGTTGGCATAGACCGGGAAGTACTTCTGGTCACCCTTCATGGTGTAAACCAGCGCTTCAGCCGGAACGGCCAGGAATTTCTCTTCGAACTTCGCGGTCAGCACAACCGGCCATTCCACCAGCGAGGTCACTTCTTCCAGCAGGCTGTCGCTCAGATCGGCTTTACCGCCAATCTTACGCGCCGCGTCTTCCGCGTCCGCTTTGATTTTGGCTTTACGCTGTTCATAGTCAGCAATGACCTTGCCGCGCTCCAGCAGGATTTGCGGATACTGGTCGGCATTGTCGATGGTGAACTCAGGCTCGCCCATAAAGCGGTGGCCGCGAATCACGCGATCGGACGCCACGCCCAAAATGGTCGCCGGAATAACGGTGTCGCCCAGCAGCAGGGTCACGGTGTGAACCGGACGCACGAAGTGCACATCGGACGCGCCCCAGCGCATCAGCTTAGGAATGGGCAGCTTCGCCAGAGACGTGGCAATCATGTCCGGCAGCAGCGCTTCCGCGCTTTCGCCTTTCACATGGGCACGATACAGCAGCCACTCACCTTTATCGGTGGTCAGACGCTCGGCCTGATCGACGGTGATGCCGCAGCCGCGCGCCCAGCCTTCCGCCGCTTTGCTCGGCTTGCCTTCCGCGTCAAACGCCTGGGCAATCGCCGGGCCACGTTTTTCGACTTCGCGATCCGGCTGAGACGCCGCCAGGTTTGCCACTTTCAGCGCCAGACGACGCGGAGCAGCAAACCACTCAATTTTACCGTGCGCCAGGCCAGCGTTATCCAGCTCGGCAGTCACGTTCGCAGCAAAAGATTCAGCCAGGCTGCGCAGGGCTTTTGGTGGCAGCTCTTCGGTGCCAATTTCCACCAGGAAAGTTTTCTCAGACATGGCCGCCTCTTATTTGTTTCGGTTGCACATCGGGAAGCCAAGGGCTTCACGGGACGCATAGTAAGCTTCTGCAACGGCTTTGGTCAGGGTGCGAATACGCAGAATGTAGCGCTGACGTTCAGTCACGGAGATCGCTTTGCGGGCGTCCAGCAGGTTGAAGCTGTGGGCGGCCTTCAGAATACGCTCGTAGGCAGGCAGCGGCAGCGGAGTCTCCAGCGCCAGCAGCTGCTGCGCTTCTTTCTCATACTGCTCGAAGCAGGTGAACAGGAAGTCCACGTCCGCGTATTCGAAGTTATAGGTGGATTGTTCCACTTCGTTCTGATGGAACACGTCGCCGTAGGTGGTTTTACCCAGCGGGCCGTCGCTCCAGACCAGGTCGTAAACGCTGTCTACGCCCTGAATGTACATCGCCAGACGTTCCAGACCGTAGGTGATCTCACCGGTGATCGGCTTACATTCCAGACCGCCAACCTGCTGGAAGTAAGTGAACTGGGTCACTTCCATGCCGTTCAGCCACACTTCCCAACCCAGACCCCAGGCACCCAGCGTTGGGTTTTCCCAGTTATCTTCCACGAAACGGATGTCGTGGATGGTGGGATCCATACCCAGCTCTTTCAGCGACCCGAGGTACAGTTCCTGAATGTTGTCGGGTGATGGCTTAATCACCACCTGGAACTGATAGTAATGCTGCAGACGGTTCGGGTTCTCACCGTAACGACCATCGGTCGGACGACGGGAAGGCTGCACATACGCGGTCGCCATTGGCTCTGGCCCCAACGCGCGCAGGCTGGTCATCGGGTGTGAAGTGCCGGCGCCGACTTCCATGTCCAAAGGTTGAACAATGGTACAGCCCTGACGAGCCCAGTAATCCTGTAAGGTCAGGATCAGGCCCTGGAAGGTCTTGGTATCAAACTTTTGCATAGTATTTCGTGCTGGATACGTGTGGTTTTAAATGGAAGGGACCAGTATACCCGCTGGCTGCAAGATATACAGTACGAAACGGGGTTGTTTAGGGAAAATTGGGAAATAAGCATTCACGCCAGGGCGCTGACGGCGTCTGGCTGTTGATTATGCGAGCAGGCTAGCGCATGGAGAGGTGTAAAAACTGGCCGTCCGCATCAAACGAGCAGACAAAGCCTTCTTTACGCGCCGTATAGCCCTTGAGCTCATAGCTGCCCTGAAAGCGCTCAAACCCGGTGACGTTGATTTTCTGCACGTCCGAGTTATAGCGGCGTGCGGCCTGGTCCTTGCAGAGTGACTCCATATTCAGTGAACGTTCCGGGCTCATTTTGCCCTGCTGGGCTTTTTGCACTGGTGCTTCTTGTGGCGCACTGCATCCCGCCAGCATGAAAAGCAGAATGAGTGATGCCACACGCTTCATCATCATTTTTATTACCGTCCTGGTCAGTGGCTGTTATTTTTAGTATCAATACGTTTATAGATTATGGTCAGCCATTCTGCGAATCTCGCGGTCTCCCGGCAAGCCTGCGAATAAAACTCAGAATTTTCCAAACGAAGACTTTTGGACAATGGGAGTCACATTCACTTTACAGGGAATACGAGGAACTGATGCCGTCAAAAATTAACTGGATTGATAACCTGCGAGGAATAGCGTGTCTGATGGTGGTCATGATCCACACGACGACCTGGTACGTCACGAACGCCCACAGCATCAGCCCCGTTAACTGGGATATCGCCAATATTCTCAACTCTGCGTCGCGCGTCAGCGTGCCGCTGTTCTTTATGATTTCTGGCTTTCTCTTTTTTGGCGAACGCAGCGCGCAGCCGCGGCACTTCATCCGCATCGCGGCCTGCCTGGGGTTCTACAGCGCCGTTGCCCTGCTCTATATCACCCTGTTCACCTCCATTAACGCCGGGTTATCCCTCAAATATTTGCTGCAAAAACCGGTGTTCTACCACCTGTGGTTCTTCTTCGCCATTATCGTGATCTATCTGGTCTCTCCGCTCATTCAGGTGAAAAACGTCAGCGGGAAAATGCTTCTGGCCCTGATGGTGGTGATTGGCATTGTCGCCAACCCGAATACGGTCTCGCAGAAAATCGACGGATTTGAGTGGCTGCCGGTGAACCTCTATATCAACGGCGATACCTTCTATTACGTGCTTTACGGCATGCTGGGGCGCGCCATCGGGATGATGGACACGCAAAAACGCGGTCTGAACTGGCTCTGCGGGGCACTGTTTATCGCCGGCGTGGCGGTGATTTCACGCGGGACGCTGCATGAGCTTCAAGGGCGCGGTAATTTTGCCGATACCTGGTATCTCTACTGCGGGCCGATGGTCTTTATCTGTGCCGTATCGCTGCTCACGCTCGTTAAAAACACCCTGAATGCGCGTCACCTTCCCGTACTGAGCGTCATTTCACGACACTCTCTCGGGATTTACGGTTTTCACGCGCTGGTGATCCACGCGCTTCGGACACGAGGCGTCGAGCTTAAAACCTGGCCGGTGCTGGATATCATCTGGATTTTTGCTGCGACCCTGGCGATCAGCCTGCTGCTGTCGATGCTGCTGCAAAAAATAGACGTTCGCCGCTTCGTCAGCTAACGCTTCGCTGCCGGGCGCGATGGTACTGGCGCGGGGAGGAAAACCCTGCCGCCAGGGAAGCCTGCTCCACGCCGCGCCCCTGCAATAGCCACTGTTCCGCCACCGCCAGACGCAGCTGCTCCAGATAATCGCGGACGCTAATCCCTAAATGTGTCTGGAAAAGCCGGGTGAGATGGCGCGGGCTGACGTGCGCCAGCGCGGCGATATCAGGCAAGTTCCACGCTTTTTGCGGCTCGGCTGTGAGCGCATCCTGCGCCCGATGAATCGCCGGATGAAGATGATTGCGGTAGCGTAGCCACGGGGAGAGCTGGGGATCGTCACCAGAACGGCGGAACCAGACCACCATCTCGCGCGCCACATTCAGCGCCTTTTCGGGGCCGCACAGGCGGTTAATCATATGCAGCGCCAGGTCGATGCCCGACGTGATCCCCGCGCTGGTCCAGATGTTCTCGTCCTGCACAAAGATGCGGTTTTCTTTAATCGTCGCCGTAGGGGCCGCGGTGCGTAAACGGCTGATAACGTCATGGTGAGTTGTGCACTGTTTGTTATTCAGCAGGCCCGATTTCGCCGCCAGCAACGCTCCTGAACAGACGCACATCACGGTGATTTCCTGGCGCTGGATCTGCGGCTGCCGGCGCATCAGCCAGTGCTGAATCTGCTGCGCCTGCGGGGTTGAGAACTGAAAGCGGGAGTCGCTCACCCCCGGCAGGACCAGCAAGCTGCCCGGAGACAGGCTTTCCGGCAACGGCTGGATGCCGCTCATCGTCAGACCTATCGACGTCGGAACCTCCGGCTGCGGGCCAATGTAATGCAGACGAAACGCGTCGCCTGCCAGCACAAAGGTTTCTGCCGGGCCGGTCATGTCTAATGACAGCACCCCGGGCAACATCACGAACCAGACGTCGATGGGCATTACAGTGACTCCAGCGTCTCCGCTACCGTTTTAATGTCGGCAAAACGCCCGGACAGTACCGTTTCGGTACGGTGGCGAATGTCCGCTGCGCTAAGGGTAATGCCCTTGTACGTCATGGGGAACGTCAGCGTTGCCTCGCTCACAAAGGTCACAGCATACCCCAGATCGGATGCCACCCGGGCGGTGGTTTCACAGCATTGCTCCGTGCGAATGCCGCAGATAATCACACTATTGATATCGCGCTCGCGCAGCCAGCGATCGAGCCCGGTATCCGTGAAGGCATTATGAACGTGTTTCTGGAAAACCACATCCGGCTGATGACGCAAAAAGGCCATCGGTTTGACATAGCCGCTTTCCAGCGTAAATGGGCCGTCTTCATCCACATGAAAAATATCAACGACCGGAATACCGCGCGCCTGGCAGCCTTCAATCAGCCCCAGCATCGCCTGCTGAAACGCGGGAATGTCATCCTCCTGCCAGTAATTGCGGTGATGGAAGGACTGCTGAGTATCAATGTTGATGAGTGCAATGCGTGACATGATGGTTCTCCTCGCCAGTGGGTGTGACACCATACTGGCAAGGAAAGGAAGGCGCGCACAGACCAAAAAAGGACATCCTCGTGCCTCTCCCGGACAAGCGAATTTACGTCATTAGCGGCAGCAGCTGCTGGTAGATTTTGCGGAACACGTCGCGCCTTTCCGCGTACCGCGCATGGCGCGCCGCGTCAGGCAAATGCGCCTGTTCAAGCGTAAGCTGCGGCAGCAGTTGTGAAAGCTGTTTTTCCGGGTTCATAGCAATCTGCGCCAGACGCGCGGCGCCGAGCGCGGGGCCAACATCGCCACCGGTGCGGAAATCCAGCTGCAACCCGCTGATGTCCGACAGCATTTGTCGCCAGTAAGGGCTTCGCGCACCGCCGCCAATCAGGGTGACGCTTGCGGGTTTCAGGCCGCAGTCGTGAACCACGTCCATTCCGTCAGCCAGCGCATATCCGACGCCTTCGAGAACCGCACGCGCCAGTTCTGCCGGACCATGCTGATGGGTTAAGCCAAAGAACACCCCTTTCGCTTCCGGATTGTTGTGTGGCGTACGCTCGCCTGACAGATACGGTAAAAACCAGACGGTACCGGCATTTTCATCCGCCTGCTGTGCTGCGGCAATCAACGCAGGAACATCGGCCATCCCGGTCAGCTTCGCCGCCCAGTCCAGGCACGACGCTGCACTCAGCATCACCGACATCAAATGCCATTTTCCTGGCAGCGCATGACAGAAACTGTGCACCGCGCTTTCGGGATTGCTGCGATAGCCGTCACTGACGGCAAAATAGACGCCAGAGGTTCCCAGCGACAGCATCGCCTGACCTGCCTCAACCATGCCGACGCCCACGGCCCCTGCGGCATTGTCACCGCCCCCGGCAACCACCGGCACGGCAGACATATTCCAGCGTTCCGCAACGTCCGGCAGCAATGTGCCTGTTACCTCGCTACCTTCGAATAGCGCGGGCATGTGTTCACGGGTCAGGTGGCAGGCATCCAGCATCGCCTCGCTCCAGTCACGTTTCGCCACGTCGAGCCACATCGTGCCGGCGGCATCGGACATGTCGGAAGCAAAATCGCCCGTCATACGAAAGCGCAGATAGTCTTTCGGCAGCAGGACTTTCGCCACCTGCCGGAAAATCTCCGGCTCGTGTCTCTGCACCCACAGCAGCTTGGGCGCGGTAAAGCCGGGCATCATCAGGTTGCCGGTAATCTCACGAGACGTAGGTACGCGCGCCTCAAGAAGCGCACACTCTTCCGCACAACGGCCGTCATTCCAGAGGATCGCAGGACGCAACACGCGATGCTCGCTGTCCAGCAAGGTTGCACCGTGCATTTGCCCGGCAATCCCCAGCGCTTTCACGTCACGCAGAGAATGCTGTTCACCTAACGCCTTGATTGCACGTTCCGTTGCCTGCCACCACTGCTCCGGGTCCTGTTCCGACCACAGCGGATGCGGACGTGAAACCTGCAGCTTTTCAGTCTGCGTTGCTAACACGTCGCCCTGCTCGCTTAACAGGATGGCTTTCACACCCGATGTGCCCAGATCGATCCCGATATACATATAGTGGATTCCTTAAGTGAAAATGCCCGGTGGCGCTGCGCTTACCGGGCCTACAAGCTGGATGCCGTTATTTATCGAACAGGTAGTGGTTGACCAGATTTTCCAGCAGCTCCTGGTGCCCGCTCTGGTGCTGCGGCGCCAGCTGATGGTGTTCAGCGTACTTCGCGATCTCCGCAAGCGATAACTGACCTTTCAAAATTTGCTGGCCCAGCTCACTGTTCCAGCCGCTGTAGCGCTTCGCCACGCGTTTATCGAGCTCGCCGTCTTCAATCATACGTGCCGCTACCTTCAGCGCCAGCGCCATGGTGTCCATCGCGCCAATGTGGCCGTAGAACAGATCGTATTTGTCGGTGCTCTGGCGACGCACCTTGGCGTCAAAGTTCAGGCCGCCGGTAGTGAAGCCGCCCGCTTTGACGATCTCATACATCACCAGCGCATTCTCTTCAACGCTGTTCGGGAACTGATCGGTGTCCCAGCCCAGCTGTGCATCGCCACGGTTCGCATCGACAGAGCCGAAGATGCCCAGCGCAATCGCCGACGCGATCTCGTGGTGGAAAGAGTGGCCCGCCAGCGTGGCGTGGTTGGCTTCAATGTTCACTTTGATCTCTTTTTCCAGACCGAACTGCTTCAGGAAGCCATACACCGTCGCCACGTCGTAGTCATACTGGTGCTTCGTCGGTTCCTGCGGTTTTGGCTCAATCAACAGCGTGCCGCGGAAGCCGATTTTGTGCTTGTGGTCGACAACCATCTGCATAAAGCGGCCAATCTGCTCGCGCTCCTGACGCAGGTCGGTGTTGAGCAGGGTTTCATAGCCTTCACGGCCTCCCCACAGGACATAGTTTTCGCCGCCCAGCTGATGCGTGGCATTCATTGCCGTCACCACCTGCGTGGCCGCCCAGCTAAACACTTCCGGATCCGGGTTGGTTGCCGCACCTGCGCCGTAGCGTGGGTTAGTGAAGCAGTTTGCCGTGCCCCACAGCAGCTTCACGCCGCTTTCCTGCTGTTTTGCCGCCAGTACATCCACCATCTGCGCAAAGTTGTTCAGGTACTCTTTCAGCGACGCCCCTTCCGGCGACACGTCAACGTCATGGAAGCAGTAGTACGGCACGTTCAGCTTGTGGAAGAACTCAAACGCCACATCGGCTTTGCGCTTTGCCAGTTCGATGGCCTCACCCGGCTGCTGCCACGGGCGGTCAAAGGAGCCCACGCCGAACATATCGGCGCCGTTCCAGCAGAAGGTATGCCAGTAACAGGCGGCAAAGCGCAGATGATCTTCCATGCGCTTACCCAGCACCAGCTCATCCGGGTTGTAGTGACGAAATGCTAAAGGATTGGTCGTTTTTGGGCCTTCGTAACGAACACGATCGAGTTGGTCGAAATAAGCTTGCATATTGAGCTCCATAATCAGGGTATGCGGCGAGTCGTTGATACAGGAGTAATAGTGAATAGACATTTTGGGTTGCTCAATTACGTTATTTCACACTGCTATTGAGAGAATGCACAACTGTGCGCTGGCTCGCAAAATAATGCGCAGGCAAACTATTTTTCGGCGCGGATTCCAGAATCAAATGTAATTAAGACGTTACGTATTTTAAAATCCGATCGCGGTCATAAATTCAGAAATAAACCAAATATCATAATGAGAAGATAAAAATCTGTAATTGCCAGCCTGCCTTTCCGCGTTAAAAATTTGCTGCGTCCCAGCAGTGAATGTTTCTTTTATCTCAGCAACACATACCCCTACAAAAAGGCCTAATAATTATGAAGATAAAGAACCTGACCCTAACGCTCTGCACTACGCTCCTCCTTGCAAGCTTTGCAGGGCATGCCAAGGAGGTCAAAATTGGCATGGCGATTGACGACCTGCGTCTGGAGCGCTGGCAAAAAGATCGCGATATTTTTGTGAAGAAAGCGGAATCACTCGGTGCGAATGTGTTTGTTCAGTCAGCTAACGGCAACGAAGAAACGCAAATGTCGCAGATCGAGAATATGATTAACCGCGGCGTCGATGTGCTGGTCATTATCCCCTATAACGGCCAGGTATTAAGTAACGTGGTGAAAGAAGCCAAACAAGAAGGCATAAAAGTGCTGGCCTATGACCGCATGATTAATAATGCGGACATTGATTATTATATTTCGTTCGACAATGAAAAAGTCGGCGAATTACAGGCACAAAGCCTGATCGACAAAGTGCCTCAGGGCAATTATTTCCTGATGGGCGGCTCGCCGGTAGATAACAACGCCAAGCTGTTCCGCGAAGGGCAAATGAAGGTCCTTAAACCGTACATCGATAACGGGAAAATAAAAGTGGTTGGCGATCAGTGGGCCGACGGATGGTTACCCGAAAACGCCCTGAAGATTATGGAAAACGCGCTGACGGCCAACAACAACAAAATTGACGCGGTTGTGGCCTCCAACGATGCCACCGCAGGCGGTGCGATTCAGGCCCTGAGCGCCCAGGGGCTGGCGGGTAAAGTCGCCATTTCAGGGCAAGATGCCGATCTGGCTGGCGTAAAACGTATTATCGCCGGCACCCAAACCATGACGGTCTACAAACCGATTACCGAGTTGGCCAATACGGCGGCGGAAATCGCCGTGGAACTGGGCAACGGTAAGCAACCAAAAGCAGACGCCACGCTGAATAACGGGCTGAAAGACGTTCCGGCTCGCCTGCTCACCCCTATTGAAGTCAATAAAGAGAACATTGACGCCACCGTCATTAAGGACGGTTTCCACAAGAAGAGCGAACTGTAATCCGGCGCGGCCCCTGCTCTGCGGGGGCGCATCACGTTGCACTGTTCTTTCCTCGGGTTATGTGGAGCAGTTATGCCTTATTTACTTGAAATGAAAAGCATCACCAAGCGCTTCGGCACGGTGAAAGCCGTCGACAACGTCAGTCTCCGGCTAAATCCCGGCGAAGTGGTTTCGCTGTGTGGCGAGAACGGTTCAGGCAAGTCAACGCTGATGAAAGTGCTGTGTGGGATCTACCCGCACGGCAGCTACGAAGGCGAAATCGTCTTTGCCGGCGAAGTGATCCAGGCAACTCACATTCGCGATACCGAACGCAAAGGTATCGCCATCATCCACCAGGAACTGGCGCTGGTGAAACATCTCACCGTGCTGGAGAACATTTTCCTCGGAGCCGAAATCTCCCGCCACGGCGTGCTGGATTACGACACCATGACGCTCCGCTGTGAAAAGCTGCTGGCGCAGGTGAGCCTCCACATTTCACCGGATACCCGCGTGGGCGACTTGGGCCTGGGGCAACAGCAGCTGGTTGAAATCGCTAAAGCGCTCAATAAGCAGGTCAGGCTGCTGATCCTCGATGAGCCAACGGCCTCGCTCACCGAACAGGAAACCGCGGTTCTGCTCAATATCATCCGCGATCTGCAAAACCACGGCATCGCCTGTATCTACATTTCGCACAAGCTTAACGAGGTCAAAGCCATTTCGGACACCATCTGCGTGATCCGCGACGGTCAGCACATCGGCACGCGTGAAGCCGCGGGCATGAGCGAAGATGACATCATCACCATGATGGTGGGGCGCGAGCTGACGGCGCTCTACCCGAATGAGCCTCACACCAAAGGTGATGAAGTGCTGCGCGTGGAAAACCTGACCGCGTGGCACCCCGTTAACCGCCACATTAAGCGCGTCAATAACGTCTCGTTTTCTCTGCACAGCGGCGAAATTCTCGGTATTGCCGGGTTAGTCGGTGCCGGGCGCACGGAGGCCGTACAGTGTCTGTTTGGCGTATGGCCGGGGCGCTGGGAGGGCACGATTTATATCGACGGCCAGCCGGTGAAAATCGACAACTGCCAGCAGGCGATTGCCCACGGCATTGCTATGGTGCCGGAAGACCGCAAAAAGGACGGCATCGTGCCGGTCATGGCAGTGGGGAAAAACATTACGCTTGCGGCACTCGATCGCTTCTCCGGCGCGCTGAGCAGCCTGGACGATGCCGCCGAGCAGCAGTGCATCCTCCAGTCGCTTGCCCGTCTGAAGGTCAAAACCTCCTCACCGGAACTGGCCATTGGCCGCCTGAGCGGCGGCAACCAGCAGAAGGCGATTCTGGCGCGCTGCCTGCTGCTCAACCCGCGCATATTAATCCTCGATGAGCCCACGCGCGGGATTGATATCGGTGCCAAATATGAAATCTACAAACTGATTAATCAGCTTGTACAGCAAGGGATTGCCGTCATTGTCATCTCGTCTGAGTTACCCGAAGTGCTCGGCCTGAGCGACCGCGTGCTGGTCATGCACGAGGGAAAACTGAAAGCCAATCTGATTAACCAGAACCTGACGCAGGAGCAGGTGATGGAAGCCGCTTTAAGGAGCGAACGTCATGTCGAAAAGCAATCCGTCTGATATCAAAGTCGCCGTTCCGACGCCCGGTGCGTTCGCAGGGCTAAAAGCGCTGAACCTGCAGGTGTTCGTGATGATCGCGGCCATTATCGTCATCATGCTCTTCTTTACCTGGATGACCGATGGCTCGTACCTGAGCGCGCGTAACGTCTCCAACCTGCTCCGCCAGACCGCTATCACCGGCATTCTGGCCGTGGGCATGGTGTTCGTGATTATCTCCGCGGAAATCGATCTGTCGGTCGGCTCGATGATGGGGCTCCTCGGCGGCGTGGCGGCCATTTTTGACGTCTGGCTCGGCTGGCCGCTGCCGCTGACCGTGGCGGTCACGCTGGTGCTGGGTCTGGTTCTGGGGGCCTGGAACGGCTGGTGGGTAGCCTACCGTAAAGTGCCGTCGTTCATTGTCACCCTGGCGGGGATGCTGGCCTTCCGCGGGATCTTAATCGGCATCACCAACGGTACCACCGTCTCCCCGACCAGCGCGGCCATGTCGCAGATTGGTCAAAGCTATCTCCCGGATGGCGTGGGCTTTACCATCGGCGTGGCGGGGCTGCTGGCGTTTGTCGCGTGGCAGTGGCGTGGACGCATGCGCCGTCAGGCGCTGGGGCTGGCGTCGCCAGCATCAACCTCGGTGGTGGGACGTCAGGCGCTGACGGCGGTCATTGTGCTGGGTGCCATCTGGCTTCTGAATGACTATCGCGGTGTCCCGACCCCCGTCCTGCTGCTGGCGCTTTTGCTGCTGGGCGGCATGTTTATGGCGACGCGCACCGCGTTTGGCCGCCGTATTTATGCCATCGGCGGCAACCTTGAGGCTGCCCGTTTGTCGGGGATTAACGTCGAACGCACCAAACTCGCGGTCTTCGCCATTAACGGCCTGATGGTCGCCATCGCCGGGCTGATCCTCAGCTCGCGCCTGGGGGCCGGTTCTCCCTCCGCGGGCAACATCGCCGAGCTGGATGCTATCGCCGCCTGCGTTATTGGCGGCACCAGCCTCGCAGGGGGTATCGGCAGCGTCGCGGGCGCGGTGATGGGGGCATTTATCATGGCGTCGTTGGATAACGGGATGAGTATGATGGACGTCCCGACGTTTTGGCAGTATATCGTCAAGGGAGCCATTCTTTTACTGGCAGTCTGGATGGACTCGGCCACCAAGCGACGGGCCTGATAACGGTATTGTGACTTAATTGGGAAGTGAGCCATGTTTGAAAAGCGTCACCGCATTACGTTGTTATTCAATGCCAACAAAGCCTATGACCGTCAGGTGGTAGAAGGCGTGGGTGAATATTTGCAGGCGTCGCAATCCGAATGGGATATTTTTATTGAAGAAGATTTCCGCACCCGTCTGGAGAACATTAAAGACTGGCTGGGCGATGGCGTCATCGCCGACTATGACGACCCCGTCATTGAACAGCTGCTGACCGACGTCGACGTGCCGATCGTGGGCGTCGGCGGCTCCTACCACTCGCCCGAACACTATCCGCCGGTTCACTATATTGCCACCGATAACCATGCCCTGGTTGAAGCCGCGTTTCTCCATTTAAAAGAGAAAGGCGTCCACCGCTTCGCGTTTTATGGTTTACCCGCCACCAGCGGCAAGCGCTGGGCCGTTGAGCGTGAACACGCATTTTGCCAGCTGGTCGCGCAGGAGAAGTATCGCGGCGTGGTCTATCAGGGGCTGGAAACTGCCCCGGAAAACTGGCAGCACGCGCAGAACCGTCTCGCTGACTGGCTGCAAACGCTTCCGCCGCAAACCGGCATTATTGCCGTGACGGACGCCCGCGCGCGGCACGTGCTGCAGGTCTGCGAACACTTACACATTCCGGTGCCCGAAAAGCTGTGCGTGATTGGCATTGATAACGAAGAGCTTACCCGCTATCTGTCCCGCGTGGCGCTCTCTTCCGTGGCTCAGGGCACGCGTCAAATGGGCTATCAGGCGGCGAAGCTGCTGCACCGTCTGCTGGATAAAGAATCTCTGCCGCTTCAGCGCCTGCTGGTGCCACCGGTTCGCGTCGTGGAACGTCGCTCGACCGATTATCGCTCCTTAAGCGACCCGGCCGTCATTCAGGCCATGCACTATATTCGCAACCACGCCTGCAAAGGGATTAAGGTCGATCAGGTGCTGGATTCGGTGGGCATTTCGCGTTCGAATCTGGAGAAGCGTTTTAAAGAAGAGGTGGGCGAAACCATTCATGCCGTCATCCATGCTGAAAAGCTGGAGAAAGCACGCAGCCTGCTCGTTTCCACGTCGCTGTCGATCAACGAAATCTCGCAGATGTGCGGTTACCCGTCGCTGCAATATTTCTACTCGGTGTTCCGCAAAGAGTATGACACCACGCCGAAGGAGTATCGGGATCGCCACAGCGAGGTGCTGATATAGAAAAGAAAACGCCTTCCAGTGGAAGGCGTTTTTTGAGATTACATATGAGCGGCGATTAAGCGCTGGTTATCCTGGTACATGGCGAACAGATAGTTGTTATAGCTCTGTCCCTTCGTCGAATACCCTTTCAGCTTGTGGATCATCGTACTGGCCGTCACTTCCTGGTCCGCTTTACGCAGCTGAGCGCGTGATTTACGGAACGATGAGTAGGCCGGGTGCGTGTTCAGATTCACCACGTAGGCGTTCACGGAATCCTTCACGGATTCAAACTGCGAATAGCCTTTCACCTTGCCAGGCGCATTCGTACAACGACCTTTCACGCATTTCATGCCGAAAAGGTTGTTGTTGTTACGCGCAAGCTTAGACGTTCCCCAGCCGCTTTCGGCTGCAGCCATGGTCGCAACCATGCTGCCCGGGATGATATCCACACGCTCAAGGAGAGCATTCCACGGCACACGACGCGTGTTCCCGTTCCAGCTCAGCTTATAGCGCTTCGTGATATCTTTCAGACGCGCGCGCTCGGATGGCGACCAGCGGCTATCGTACTGTTTGGAAATCAGCCAGTTACGATCCGCAGTAATCGCGGCATTTTGACTCGTGATGTAAGGCATTACCGTCCGGAGAAACGCTTTTTTCCTTGGTGTTCCGGAAGGGTATTTTCGCAAATCAGGAAGTGAACTACTCTTTGCACTATTGCGAGAATACTCTTGTTTACTGCTAACCTTACTACTTGTCGTCTTTATTACGTGGGCTTTCTTACTCGTTGTATCCGTGTGCGTCTTCGCAAGCACCCCACCCGAAAATGCCGTGGTGAGTAACATGAGTATCGCAGCCCCATATCGTCGAATGGGAGTCGATATCATTAGGTCTCCTGGTCGGATGTAATCATCCCAACACCTTATTTTTTTCACAAATTTGAGAGCGGAATCTCAAATCATATCAAAAATAGACTTCAAGAGCACGTATAGAAATAGTCCAATTCCGAAACTATGTCACCTGAAACTTGCTCATAAAAACATCATTTCCGGAAAAATGTGTGCGTTATCGCAGATAACTGCCTAATTTTGCGCAAGATCACTCATCCTCACGCATCCTCCTGGCAGAAAGCGACACGGGATGAGTTTTTCCCGCCCGCCGGCTGGCAAACTGGTCAAAAATGCCGCGACAGGAACCTGGAATGAAACGCACCGCAATAGCCTTTCTGATGTTACCCGCACTGGCACATGCCGACTGGTCATCGCCGGGGTTTGACGCATTTCGCGCCGAAGGCACCGGGATTTTCACCAGCCAGGCAAAGCTTGCGAAGGGTACGCGTCCTCTTACGCTCAGTTTTGACAAGACGTGCTGGCAGCCCACAGGCGCGATAAAACTCAATGAGATGCTGTCGCTCAAGCCCTGTGACGGTACACCGCCGCAGTGGCGCCTTTTCCGCGACGGTAAATACCAGATGCGAATCGATACACGCTCCGGCACGCCCACGCTGCTGCTGGCGGTTCAGAGCGCGACAGAACAGCCGGTGGCCAACGTTATCCGCCAGTGCCCGAAGTGGGACGGTAAGCCGCTGACGCTGGACGTCAGCCATACCTTCCCGGAAGGCTCCGTCGTGCGCGATTTCTACAGTAAACAGACGGTGACCGTACAAGGTGGAAAAATCACCCTGCAGCCAGCCGCCAACAGTAACGGCCTGCTGCTGCTTGAGCGCGCCGAAACCGACAGGCCGGCGCCGTTTAGCTGGCAAAACGCCACCGTCTATTTTGTACTGACTGACCGCTATGTGAATGGTGACCCGAGCAACGACAACAGCTATGGCCGCCACAAAGACGGCATGCAGGAGATTGGTACGTTCCACGGCGGGGATCTCAAGGGACTGGCCAGCAAGCTTGATTACCTGCAGCAGCTGGGGGTGAATGCGCTCTGGATAAGCTCCCCGCTTGAGCAGATCCACGGCTGGGTAGGCGGCGGCACCAAAGGTGATTTCCCGCATTATGCCTACCACGGCTACTACACCCAGGACTGGACAACGCTCGACGCCAACATGGGCACCGGGGATGACCTGCGTCAGCTTGTTGATGAAGCGCATAAGCGCGGCATTCGCATCCTGTTTGATATCGTCATGAACCACACGGGCTACGCGACGCTTGCGGACATGCAGGCGTATCAGTTTGGCGCCCTGTACCTGCAGGGTGATGAGCTGAAAAAGACGCTGGGAGAGCACTGGACGGACTGGAAGCCTGGCGCAGGCCAGACCTGGCATAGCTTCAACGACTACATCAACTTCAGCGACAAAGCCGCATGGGAAAAATGGTGGGGTAAAAAGTGGATCCGCACCGACATCGGTGATTACGACAACCCCGGCTTCGATGATTTAACGATGTCGCTGGCGTTCCTGCCCGACCTGAAAACGGAATCCACCGCCCCTTCCGGGCTACCCAATTTCTATCAACACAAACCCGATACCCACGCGAAAGCTATTCCGGGCTATACCCCGCGCGATTACCTGACCCACTGGCTCAGCCAGTGGGTACGTGACTACGGCATCGACGGTTTCCGCGTGGATACCGCGAAGCACGTTGAGCTTGCGGCCTGGCAGCAGCTGAAAGACCAGGCAAGCCAGGCGCTGGCCGCCTGGAAAGGCGCTCACCCGGACAAAAAGCTCGACAACGCACCGTTCTGGATGACCGGCGAATCCTGGGGTCACGGAGTGATGCAGAGCGATTATTACCGCCACGGCTTCGACGCGATGATCAACTTTGATTATCAGGAGCAGGCGGCGAAAGCGGTAAATTGCCTGGCCGATATGGATCTCACCTGGCAGCAGATGGCGGAGAAGCTGCAAAGCTTCAATGTGCTGAGCTACCTCTCATCACACGATACGCGTCTGTTCCGCGAAGGGGGCCAGCGCGCGGCGGAGCTGCTCCTGCTGGCACCGGGCAGCGTGCAAATCTATTACGGGGATGAGTCCGAGCGTCCGTTCGGGCCGACAGGCTCCGACCCGCTGCAGGGCACCCGCTCGGATATGAACTGGCAGGACGTCACGGGCAAGCAGGCCTTAACCGTCGCCCACTGGCAAACGCTGGGTCAGTTCCGCGCCCGCCACCCGGCGATTGGTGAAGGCAAGCAAACCACGCTGTCGCTGAAAGAGGGGTATGGATTCGTACGTGAACATGATGGCGATAAGGTGATGGTCGTCTGGGCGGGGAATCAGTAGATCATACCCCTCACCCTAACCCTCTCCCCATGGGGAGAGGGGAGAAGCTCCAGAACTATTCACTACACAAATCCACTCCCGCCCTATAAAACCACAAATCCGACCACACCACCCGATTTGCACCAACACGGTGCTAGCGTTATGGTTACCCACTTTCAAAATAAGCTCGACAGATCACCTGCTATGACGTTTTCACTTTTCGGCGACAAATTTACCCGCCATTCAGGCATTACTCGCCTGATGGAGGACCTCAACGACGGGCTGCGCACACCGGGCGCAATCATGCTCGGCGGCGGAAACCCGGCTCAAATCCCGGAGATGAATACCTATTTCCAGACCCTGCTCGCTCAGATGCTGGAAAGCGGCAAAGCAACCGATGCGCTTTGCAATTACGACGGCCCGCAGGGGAAAACCGAGCTGCTGGCACTCCTCGCCGAAATGCTGCGTGACGAGCTGGGCTGGGATATCGAACCACAGAATATTGCACTGACAAACGGCAGCCAGAGCGCGTTTTTCTACTTGTTTAACCTGTTCGCAGGACGTCGCGCGGACGGCACCACCAAAAAAGTGCTGTTCCCGCTGGCGCCGGAGTATATCGGCTATGCCGATTCCGGCCTGGAAGAGGATCTGTTCGTCTCTGCGCGCCCGAACATCGAGCTGCTGCCGGAAGGCCAGTTCAAATATCACGTCGATTTTGAACACCTGCATATTGGCGAAGAGACGGGCATGATCTGCGTATCGCGCCCGACTAACCCAACGGGCAACGTGATCACCGATGACGAACTGATGAAGCTGGATGCGCTGGCCAATCAGCACGGTATTCCGCTGGTGATCGATAACGCCTACGGCGTGCCGTTCCCGGGCATCATCTTCAGCGAAGCACGTCCGCTGTGGAACCCGAACATTGTCCTGTGCATGAGCCTCTCTAAGCTGGGTCTGCCGGGCAGCCGCTGCGGAATCATCATCGCCAATGAGAAAATCATCACCGCCATCACCAATATGAACGGCATTATCAGCCTTTCTCCGGGCGGCATTGGCCCGGCAATGATGTGCGAAATGATCAAACGCAAGGACCTGCTGCGTCTGTCGAATGACGTTATCAAGCCGTTCTACTACCAGCGCGTTCAGGAGACGATCGCGACACTTCGTCGCTATTTGCCGGAAGAACGCTGCCTTATCCACAAACCGGAAGGGGCGATTTTCCTGTGGCTGTGGTTTAAGGATTTACCTATCTCCACCGAACTGCTTTACCAGCGCCTGAAAAAGCGCGGCGTGCTGATGGTGCCGGGCGATTATTTCTTCCCGGGTCTGGATAAGCCATGGCCGCATACCCATCAGTGCATGCGCATGAACTACGTCCCCGACCCGGAAAAAATCGAAGCGGGTGTTAAAATTCTCGCCGAAGAGATCGAAAAAGCCTGGCAAGAAGGCAATTGTTAAAAATAAGGCTCTTCAAATGAAGAGCCTTATTTTTCCGTGATCTGAATCTTATATTAAGGATATATCCTGTAGCGCTTCATTTATCATTCCCATTGAGTTTTCTTAGGAATATTCCTTTAATTTAGGCTCGCTAACCACCCTCTCAATAATTAAGCAAAAATTAAATCTGCTAACTTATTGTTATTTTAAATAACCCTCTTCAACGCAGCAAAATACCTTCCTGAGTCGCTTTCATGCATATTTAAAAATACTGCATATACTCACTAATACGCCGCTCGGCGTTCTTTTGCGTGGAGTATTCATATGCTACCTAATAATGTTAGTCGCATCAGCGCTATTGCTGTTGCGGTACTGCTCGCGTTCTCTCTTTCTGCCTGTAGTGGAAGCGGTGGCGGATCTCACTCAACGGCCAAAAATAACCCTGCGACGGGAAGCAGCAGCGGCTCAGATGATGGAAGTGGCACAACCGCGAGCAATGGCGGTTCGGGCAGCAACGGATCGGGCACCGGAACGGGTTCTGGTTCAGGGTCGGGATCAGGTTCAGGCTCAGGCTCAGGCTCAGGAGGCAGTGGAGGAACCACTACCGCAGGCGTAAATACGATACTGGGTGATGCCGGTAAAACCGTGACCAGCGTCGGATCCACTGTGGATAGCCTCGGAAGCCAGCTTCCGACAAATAATCCCGTCACGTCAACCGTCTCAACCACCGTCAGCGGTGTTGGCAGTGCCGTGTCCACCGTGGGGACAGGCGTTACGACTGGCGTTGGCGATGCAAACAACCCGAACGGTGTGGGTACCACGGTTAAAGGCGTGACCACGTCGGTCACCTCCCTCGGCAATACCGTTTCAACGGTAGGCACGGGCCTGGCGAGTTCCACTTCCGGAACCCCGGTCAGCGGCGTAACCGGCCTGACGGGCAGCGTGGTAAACAGTACCGGACAACTGGTCAGTAACACCGGCACGGGTCTCACCAACACGGTAAGCAGCCCTGCTGTCACTCAGGTAACAACCGATACCACGACCCTGGCTAACAAGACGCTGGGCGGAGTACAAGGCGTGACGCAAACCGTAGGCACCACAACGGGTCTCGGCACACCGGTCAACGGTCTGCTGACTCAGGTGGGTGGCACCGTCAGCGGCGTGGGGACCAACATTAGCAGCAGCAATAGCGGGCTTAGCGGTGTCGGTCAGGTCGTTCAAAATGTCGGCCAGACGGTCACGGATAGCGGTACGCTAGTGAAACCCACATCAACCACCGGAGGCAGCGGCACAGGATCTCTGACGGCCGATGCCAATGTGACAGCCACAAACAATAGCCTGAGCACAACGGTCAATACCACCCTCAATACGCTGACTGCGGGTGTAACGGCCAATGCAGGCACAACCCAAAACACATCTACGACAAACCCGATTAACGGGCTCAACACGTTAACCTCGAGCCTACTGACGCCAAAACAGTAATCCTTTTACTGCCTGTCTGCGCCCTTGGTTCAGGGGCGCTTTATTCAGCGACATTTACCCCAACCGGGGATGACGAACAGGGATAGCGCGATGAAACACCACTTCCTTTTTTCGCTGACGGGGCTGGTTGTGCTGAGCATGGCCCGCGCCGATACTCTGCCCTCTATTATTAACCCCGATAACCCGGCGCAAGTTTCTCGTAACGTTGCCCCCGAACAGACTGAGGCCGCGCCACAGCCGAACGTCAAAATAGAAAAACCGAAGTCAACGCTGACGCCTGAAACGCCCATTACCATTCATCACATTCAGTTTATTGGCGGCACGCGTTATCCCTTGAAGGAATTACTTCAGCCCTTCAGGCCTTACGCTGGAAAAACCGTGCCGCTAAAAACGCTTACGGGGCTGGTAAACGATATTACGGAACGCTATAAGGCCGACGGTTTTCCACTCTCTTATGCCTGGCTGCCCGATAATAATTTCCAGCAGGGCAATATTAAAATTGTTCTGGTTGAAGGCTATGTCGCTCATAGCGACATCACCAGTAATAACCCGCACATCGCCGAACGTCTTAAACGTTTGTCCGAAAAAATCATGGCGGAAAAACCGCTGTCTCAGGATACGTTCGATCGCTACAGCCAGCTGATGACGCGCACCCCGAACGTTCCGGTTACGGCTAACGCGCAGCTGCCAACCAATATCTATGGCGCGGCGGCGATGCAAATCACCGGCAACCAGGAGCGGAGCTGGAATATCGCGTCGACGATTGATACCCGTAAAGGGCAAGATTTAATGATGCTGAACGGCACGCTCAGCAACATGACAAGCTATGGCGATCAGCTTGGCGTAGCCACGCTTGTGCCGTTAGATAGCAACACGCGAAAAAACTATGTCGGGCTCAACTGGCAGCAGTTTTTAAACGATGAAGGGCTGACGATGCAGCTCAAAGGCAGCTATTACCGTGAAGATCCGCGAGATTTTTCGCCCCTGCTCTCTTTGCCGAATAATATCAGCGTCGATTCGAAGCAAAAAACAACGCAATACAACGGCGGCGTGACGTTTGGCTATCCCCTGCTGCTGACGCAAAAATCACAAATTAATCTGACCAGCGGTTTTGATTACACCGACCGCCAGGATGATTATGCCCTGCAGGCCAGACTGCTGGGCAAAACCTATCGTCTGGACTCCGTCAACCAGCACGCGCGTTATCCCGCGCTGGAAGTGGGCATCAACGGTGCACATCAGTTCACAACCGCCAGCATCAGCGGCCGACTCAACGTGCGTCAGGGTATGGATGCGATGGGAGCCGATATCGTCTCGGCCCCCAGGCCCGATATTAATTTTACGCTCACGAAAAGCTATCTGGACGCAGCCTGGCTGTTTGCCGATAAGTGGCGGCTATCAACGTCCTGGGAGGGGGACTGGTCAAACAACACGTTGCCAGAACCCGAACGCGTTAGCTTCGGTGCCCAGCGGTTTGGCCGTGGATACCAGGACAGCGAAGCAAGCGGTGATTACGGCTATGGCGGGCAGGTAGAACTGCGCTATATCCAGATGCGAAAAGAGAGCACATGGCTTGCCACAATCCAGCCCTACATCCTGGCCGATACCGCGCAAACCTGGTTTAACACCTCCGGCTTGCCTCATCAGCGGCTCGGGTCAGTGGCGGCTGGCGTGATGGTAGGCGATACCCGCCACTATAGCATCACGGTTGAGGCGGCAAGACCCGTCGGGGATGTTCCGACAGACAGTCGCAACAGAGACTGGCGCTACAGTCTGACGTTTACGTGGAATTTCAATAAAATGCAGTAAGCCTTTCAGCCCGAATACTGGCAGGATCAACGCAGCGCAGCGCGTGGGTTGGACAGGCCTCCACGCAGGCCGGTCCGCCTTCGCGCTGCACACATAAATCACATTTCAGCGCTTGTGCCCTGCTTCCCACCAGCCGTACCTGCATCGCCCCAAACGGACAGGCGACCATGCAGCTTTTACAGCCAATACAGCGCGTCTGCTCAACAAGCCAGGCGCCTGCCGTAAGGCTGATGGCATGGGTTGGGCAGACATTGGCACAGGGGGCTTCCTCGCACTGATGGCAACCCACCGCCGTAGTGTAGGCGTCCCCCTTCACCACCCGCAGGCGAGAGGTAAAAGCCTCTGCGGTGAAGTCATCCTGATGCGCGACCGCACAGGCCACTTCACAGGTGCGGCACCCGATGCATTTTTCCGCATCCGCCATGATAAATCGGTTCATCTGTTACGCCTCGCGTACGTTAAAACCCAGCTCTTTTGAGATAGCCTCTGCCGTTTCGCGCAGCGGCTTGAGCAGGTTCTTCTCGCCCACCTGCTTCATGCGCGACGTCGATAGCGAGATAGAGATCGCATACGGAACGCGGCCGTGAATATCAAACACCGGCACGGCAATACAGGAGACGCCCAGCTCGTTCTCTTCTTTGTCCATCGCCATGCTGCGGTCGCGAATTTCCGCCAGTTCATCATACATGGCGCTCAGTTCAGTGATGGTGTTGCGCGTCAAAGGTTGGATCTGTTCCTGATGGCTTTCCCAGTAGCTTGCCACGTAATCCTGATGGCCAAACGCCATGTAAATCTTGCCCATCGCAGAGCAGTAGAGCGGCATATGCTGGCCAATATAGGCGCGCGTGCGCAGCATACCGGTTGTCGGTTCGAGCTTATAAATCAGGATGGCGTGGTCATCTTCCCGGCTGGAGAAGTTCACCGTCTCGCCGGTCGCAATGTTCAGCGCTTCGAGGTGCGGAGCGGCCACATGAATGATATTCAGCGACGACAGCGCCTTTTGCCCGACGGCGATAAATTTGGTGGTCAGGCGATAGCTGCCCGCGGCGGGTGCCGGGGTCACGTACCCGCACGACTGTAGCCCCTGCAGCAAGCGGTGCACGGTGCTCTTATTCAGCCCCGCCAGTTCCGATAAATGTGCAAGCGGACACCCGTTCGGATAGTTGCTGAGGATCTCAATCAGCATCAGGCCGCGAAACAAGCTCTGGCTGCCTGCTGGCCTCTCTTTTTCTTGCGTCATTTCGCTCTCTTTCATGCTCATTACATGGCTCCTGTTTAGCGCGCCCTGATGGTAGCGCAAAGTGTGGGTCAGTTCACGATCTCAACAGAAAAAACACAACCAGTTGATTTTAATCGATTTTGAAAAACATGAATGTCGTTGATCTGACAAAATTTGATCGCTATATTTGAAATCAGATTTCGCATAGTGGAATTTAGCGATAAAAAAGCACTCACACTTGCCCTTAAAAGAACAGGAGAACAGGGATGAAAGTGACCTTCGAAGAGTTGAAAGCGGCGTTCAATCGGGTTCTGCTCGACCGCGGCGTGAAAGCGGAAACCGCAGACGCCTGCGCCGAGATGTTTGCCCGCACCACGGAATCCGGCGTCTATTCGCATGGTGTAAACCGTTTCCCGCGTTTTATTCAGCAGCTTGATGCAGGGGATATCATTCCTGACGCCCAGCCCAAACGGGTGATGACATTAGGCGCCATCGAACAGTGGGATGCGCAGCGCTCCATTGGCAACCTGACGGCGAAGAAGATGATGGATCGCGCCACCGAGCTGGCGTCCGATCACGGCATTGGTCTGGTGGCACTGCGTAACGCGAACCACTGGATGCGCGGCGGCAGCTACGGCTGGCAGGCGGCGGAGAAGGGCTATATCGGCATTTGCTGGACCAACTCGATTGCCGTGATGCCCGCGTGGGGATCAAAAGAGTGCTGCATCGGCACAAACCCGCTGATCGTTGCCATTCCGTCGAACCCGATCACCATGGTCGACATGTCGATGTCGATGTTCTCCTACGGCATGCTGGAGGTGAACCGCCTGGCCGGGCGCGCGTTGCCGGTAGATGGCGGCTTTGACGACGAAGGTCACCTCACCAGAGAGCCGGGCGTGATCGAGAAAAACCGCCGTATTCTGCCCATGGGCTACTGGAAAGGGTCCGGCTTATCCATCGTGCTCGATATGATCGCCACCCTGCTCTCAAACGGATCTTCCGTCGCGGAAGTGACCCAGGACAACAGCGACGAGTACGGCGTATCGCAGATCTTCATCGCCATTGAGGTGGATCGCCTGATCGATGGCCCAACCCGCGATGCCAAACTGCAGCGCATTATGGACTTCATCACCACCGCCGAACGCGCGGATGAAAATGTCGCCATCCGTCTGCCAGGGCATGAATTTACCCGTTTGCTTGAAGAGAACCGCAGCAACGGCATCACGGTTGACGACAGCGTGTGGGCGAAAATCCAGTCTCTGTAAGGAGTGGGCCATGATATTCGGACATATTTCCCAGCCAAATCCGTGTCGCCTGCCGCGGGCGATTGAAAAAGCCCTTCATTTTCTGCGCACGACGGATTTCACCACCCTGGAGCCAGGCGTAGTAGAAATTGAAGGTCGCAACATTTTTGCCCAGGTTCTCGACCTGACAACAAAGGATCTGCACGAGAATCGCCCGGAAGTGCATCGCCGCTATCTGGATATCCAATTCCTGGCCTGGGGTGAAGAGAAAATCGGTATCGCTATTGATACTGGTAATAACGAAATAAGCGAATCATTGCTGGAACAGCGCGATATTATTTTTTATCACAACAGTGAAAATGAGTCGTTTATCGAAATGATACCCGGCAGCTATGCCATATTTTTTCCGCAGGATGTGCACCGTCCTGCCTGTATTAAAAACAAGGAAACCACAATTCGTAAGATTGTGGTGAAAGTGGCAATCAGCGAATTAGATTAATTTTCTGATATACCCTAAATAATTCGAGTTGCAGGAAGGCGGCAAGAGAGTGAATTCCCAGGAGCTTACATAAGTAAGTGACTGGGGTGAACGAGCGCAGCCAACGCACATGCAACTTGAAGTATGACGGGTATAAATACAGGAACGCGAAATGACTAATACCGGTTTTATTATTGGTGCGTACCCCTGCGCACCCTCGTTTCACCAGAAAGGGGAACAAGAAGAACAAACCTTCTGGCGTGAACTTTCCGACACGCCGAATATTCGCGGGCTGGAACAGCCTTGCCTTGAAAATCTTCACCCCCTTGGTGACGAATGGCTGTTCCGCCATACCCCGGGGGACTGGCAAATCGTGGTCACGGCAGTTATGGAAACCATGCGGCGCCGCGGCATCAACGGCGCGTTTGGCCTGGCCTCGGCTGACGACGCGCAGCGTAAAGCGTGCGTGGACTTTTACCGACATTTGCACAAAAAAATTAACGCTGTGAATACCCGCTTCCCGGGGAAAGTGATTGCTCTTGAGATGCAGGCGGCCCCGCAGGCGGGCAATGCCTCGGTCGAACAAGCCACCGACGCGTTTTCCCGCTCCGTCCGTGAAATAACAAGCTGGGACTGGGGCTGCGACCTGGTGCTGGAACACTGCGATGCCATGACCGGCGTCGCACCCCGTAAAGGCTTCCTGCCCTTAGAGCAGGTGCTGGAGGTGGTGAAAGACACGGATATCAGCGTCTGCATCAACTGGGCGCGGTCGGCCATCGAAGGCCGTAACACCACCCTTCCGCTTGATCACGTTCAGGCCGCGCTTAATGCCGGGAAACTGGGGGCCTTGATGTTCTCGGGTACGACCACCAGCGGCGAGTACGGTGAATGGCAGGATCTGCACGCGCCATTTTCTTCCTTCTGTGCCGACAGTTTGATGTCCACTGAACGTGCAAAAGCACTCTTTACTGCGGCGAGCGCCGCAACGTTGAAATTCTCCGGTATTAAATTACTGGAAATAAATGCTAATGCTGATGTCAGCCATCGCATCGCCATTTTGCGCGACGGTATCAGCGCAATGAATAAAGCAACGCAATAACAATAAGAAAAGTTTATTCCGGTTACCTACTGAGAGATTAACTATGAATATTTCTACTCATGCTCTACATGCGGACATTCCGCGCCAGCGCTGGCTAAGAATCATTCCTCCTATTCTTATCGCCTGTATTATTTCATATATGGACCGCGTGAATATCGCGTTTGCAATGCCGGGAGGTATGGACGAAGAATTAGGTATTACCGCCACCATGGCAGGCCTCGCGGGCGGCATATTTTTTATCGGCTATCTGTTCCTGCAGGTACCCGGCGGCAAGATTGCGGTGCACGGTAGCGGCAAGAAATTTATCGGCTGGTCACTGGTCGCCTGGGCGGTGATCTCGGTGCTCACGGGTCTCGTGACGAATCAGTACCAGCTGCTGGTGCTGCGCTTCTTACTCGGCGTGGCGGAAGGCGGGATGCTACCCGTTGTGCTCACCATGATCAGCAACTGGTTCCCGGATGCCGAACGCGGTCGCGCCAACGCAATTGTGATCATGTTCGTACCCATCGCCGGGATAATTACCGCCCCGCTGTCGGGATGGATTATCACCGCACTTGACTGGCGCTGGCTATTCATCATTGAAGGTCTGATGTCCATTGTTGTGCTGGTGCTCTGGGCATTCACGGTCTACGACCGTCCGCAGGAAGCCCGCTGGATCTCAGCGGCCGAGAAAAACTATCTGGTGCAAACGCTGGCGGCTGAACAGCAGGCCATCGCCGGAAAAGAGGTGAAAAATGCCTCGCTCAGCGCGGTGCTGTCTGACAAAACCATGTGGCAGCTGATCGCCCTGAATTTCTTCTATCAGACCGGGATTTACGGTTACACCCTCTGGCTGCCGACCATTCTGAAGGAGCTGACGCACACCAGTATTGGTCAGGTGGGGATGCTCGCCATCCTGCCCTACATCGGCGCCATTGCGGGCATGTTCCTGTTCTCCTCGCTTTCTGACCGCACCGGCAAGCGCAAGCTGTTTGTCTCCCTGCCGTTGATTGGCTTCGCGCTCTGCATGTTCCTCTCCGTTGCCCTGAAAGCAAACATCTGGCTGGCCTATGCCGCACTGGTGGGCTGTGGTTTCTTCCTGCAATCCGCCGCGGGGGTGTTCTGGACGATACCGGCAAGACTGTTTAGCGCCGAAATGGCAGGCGGCGCGCGCGGCGTGATCAACGCCCTGGGTAACCTCGGTGGCTTCTGCGGCCCGTATGCCGTTGGCGTGCTGATCACCCTGTACAGCAAAGATGCAGGCGTCTACTGCCTGGCCGTTTCACTCGCGCTGGCGTCGCTGCTGGCCCTGCTGTTGCCGGCGAAATGCGATGCCGGGGCAGAGCCCAATCCCACGGTAAATCCCCATAAGCGTGCGGCCTGATGCCCTCACCACAGCCCTCTCCCACGGGGAGAGGGAGAAAACCGAACAGTAGGCCGGGTAAGCGAAGCGCCACCCGGCAATTAAGCGAGATGAAGATGAGTGAAAAAGAGCCCTTCTGGCTGGGTATCGATTGTGGCGGTACTTATCTAAAAGCCGGTTTATACACCCGCCAGGGCAAAGAAGTTTGTATCGAACGCCGCTCCGTTGCCACGCTCAGCCCGCGAGCGGGCTACGCCGAGCGGGATATGCATCAGCTCTGGCAGCACTGCCACGCCACCATCGCCGCGTTGCTCAAGAATGCAGGCGTAAACGGCAACCAGATCAATGGGGTCGGCATTTCTGCGCAGGGTAAGGGGCTGTTTCTGCTCGATAAACAAGACCAACCGTTGGGCAACGCCATCCTCTCCTCCGATCGCCGGGCACTGGAGATTGTGCAGCGCTGGCAGCAGGACGGCATTCCCGAAAAACTCTACCCGCATACGCGCCAGACGCTGTGGACCGGGCATCCGGCCTCGCTTCTGCGCTGGGTCAAAGAGAACGAGCCGCAGCGGTATCAGCAAATTGGCTGCGTGATGATGGCGCACGACTATCTGCGCTGGTGCCTGACCGGCATGAAGGGCGGTGAAGAGAGCAACATCTCCGAGTCCAATCTCTACAACATGAATACCGGGCAGTATGACCCGCAGCTTACGCGCTGGCTCGGGATCAGCGAGATTGACGGCGCCCTACCGCCGATTGTCGGTTCAGCAGAAATCTGCGGGGAAATCACCGCTCAGGCAGCCGCCCTGACCGGTCTCGCGGCGGGCACGCCCGTCGTGGGGGGACTGTTTGATGTGGTTTCCACCGCGCTCTGCGCCGGACTGCAGGACGAGCACACGCTGAACGCCGTGATGGGCACCTGGGCCGTCACCAGCGGGATCGCCAGTGCGCTTCGCAGCAACGAACCCTTCCCCTACGTTTATGGCCGCTACGTGCATCCGCAGCAGTACATCGTTCACGAAGCCAGCCCGACCTCGTCCGGCAACCTTGAGTGGCTCACCGCGCAGTGGGGCGACATGTCGTTCAGCGAGATCAACCACGCCGTCGCCAGCCTGCCGAAAGCCGAAAGCGATGTGTATTTCCTGCCGTTCCTCTATGGCAGCAACGCCGGGCTGGAGATGACCAGCGGTTTCTACGGAATGCAGGCGCTACACACGCGCGCGCACCTGCTACAGGCGGTTTATGAGGGCGTGGTGTTCTGCCACATGACCCACCTCAACCGCATGCTCGAGCGCTTTACCCACGTGCATGCCCTGCGCGTGACGGGTGGCCCAACCCATTCGGACGTATGGATGCAAATGCTCGCGGACGTCAGCGGACTGGCGATTGAACTGCCGCAATTGGAAGAGACCGGCTGTTCCGGCGCGGCGCTGGCCGCCCTGGTCGGCACCGGCGTGTATCCCGATTTCCATGCGGCGCAATGCGCCCTCCGACACGACATTCGTGTCATTGAGCCTGACATGCGCGCCCATGAGGCCTATCAGCGCAAGTATCAGCGCTATCAGCTACTGATTTCAGCACTACAGGGCTATCACGCCCGAGTTAAGGAGAACAACCTATGAGCCGACCATTACTGCAGCTGGCGCTCGACCATACCTCTCTTCAGGCCGCGCAGCGTGATGTCGCGTTGCTTGCCGATCACGTTGATATCGTCGAAGCGGGCACCATTTTGTGCCTGACCGAAGGGCTAAACGCCGTGCGCGCCCTGCGCGAGCAGTGCCCGGATAAAATCATCGCTGCGGACTGGAAAGTGGCCGATGCCGGAGAAACCCTGGCAGAGCAGGCATTTGGCGCGGGTGCAAACTGGATGACCATCATCTGCGCCGCCCCGCTGGCCACCGTTGAACGCGGCCACGAGGTGGCCCTGCGCCGCGGGGGAGAAATCCAGATGGAGCTCTTTGGTCACTGGACGCTGGACGATGCTCGCGCATGGCATCGCATCGGCGTGAAGCAGGCCATTTATCACCGCGGACGTGACGCACAGGCGAGCGGCCAGCAGTGGGGTGAGGAGGATCTCGCAAAAATGAAAGCGCTCTCCGAGATCGGTTTGCAGCTTTCTATTACCGGCGGCATCACCCCCGCCGACCTGCCGCTGTTTAAGCAAATCAACGTCAAAGCCTTTATTGCCGGACGCGCGCTGGCAGGCGCCGCCAATCCGCCGC
The DNA here is from genome assembly GCF_000612205.1 of Enterobacter sp. 5-4. Taxonomy (NCBI): domain Bacteria; kingdom Pseudomonadati; phylum Pseudomonadota; class Gammaproteobacteria; order Enterobacterales; family Enterobacteriaceae; genus Enterobacter; species Enterobacter sp. 5-4. Next base: position 55,967 of record NZ_JFHW01000006.1, read on the forward strand.
AGGTGGCACAGGCATTCCATTCGCACATTCGCGACATCTGGGGAGCGTAACCATGCGTCAGCATCCGTTAGGTATTTACGAAAAAGCGCTGCCAAAAGATCTCTCCTGGCCCGAGCGGCTGGTACTGGCGAAAAGCTGCGGGTTCGATTTTGTCGAGATGTCTGTCGATGAAACCGATGAGCGATTATCACGCCTCGACTGGAGCACCACGCAGCGCGCCTCTCTGGTGGAAGCGATGCTGGAAACCGGCGTGGCGATCCCCTCTATGTGCTTGTCTGCACACCGTCGCTTCCCGTTTGGCAGCCGCGATGAAACCGTGCGCGAACGCGCCCGTGAGATCATGAGCAAAGCCATCAGGCTGGCGCGTGATTTAGGCATTCGCACCATCCAGCTTGCCGGGTATGACGTCTATTACGAAGCGCATGACGAGGGGACGCAACAGCGCTTTGCCGACGGGCTGGCCTGGGCCGTGGAGCAGGCCGCCGCCGCACAGGTGATGCTGGCGGTGGAGATCATGGACACCGCGTTTATGAACTCCATCAGCAAATGGAAAAAGTGGGACGACATGCTCGCCTCACCGTGGTTCAGCGTTTATCCGGACGTTGGCAACCTGAGCGCGTGGGGTAACGACGTCACCGCCGAGCTGACGCTGGGCATTGACCGCATTGCGGCTATTCACCTGAAAGATACCCAACCCGTCACCGCACAAAGCCCCGGACAGTTCCGCGACGTGCCGTTTGGCGAGGGCTGCGTCGATTTCGTTGGCGTGTTTAACACGCTGCATCAACTGAACTATCGCGGCGCATTTCTGATTGAAATGTGGACCGAAAAAGCAAAAGAGCCGGTGCTGGAGATTATCCAGGCGCGCCGCTGGATTGAAGCCCGTATGCAGGAAGGAGGCATGACATGCTAGACGAACTTAAAGCCGAGGTACTGGCAGCAAACCTGGCGTTGCCCGCCCACCAGCTGGTGACCTTTACCTGGGGCAACGTCAGCGCGGTTGACCGCGAAAGCGGCATGATGATCATTAAACCGTCCGGTGTGGAATACGACGTGATGACGGCGGAGGATATGGTGGTGGTGGATATCTCCACGGGCCAGGTTATTGAGGGGAATAAAAAGCCCTCTTCAGACACGCCTACCCATCTTGCGCTGTATCGTCGTTACCCGGAGATTGGCGGCATCGTGCATACCCATTCGCGACACGCCACTATCTGGTCCCAGGCGGGGCTGGATTTACCGGCCTGGGGCACCACGCACGCGGACTATTTCTACGGAACCATTCCCTGCACGCGCCTGATGACCTCGGCAGAAATTGCCGGGGAATACGAATACCAGACGGGTGAAGTGATCATCAAAACCTTCGAGGAGCGCGATCTTAGCCCGATGCAGATCCCGGCGGTGCTGGTCCACTCCCACGGCCCGTTCGCCTGGGGTAAAGACGCGGCCGATGCGGTTCACAATGCCGTGGTGCTGGAAGAGTGCGCCTATATGGGCCTGTTCTCACGCCAGCTCGCGCCACAGCTTCCGGTTATGCAGCAGGAGCTGCTCGACAAGCATTATCTGCGTAAGCACGGGGCGAATGCCTACTACGGGCAGTGATCGGGCATTGAGATGGGCTTTAAGGAACAGCAGTGCAGGCAAGATCGTAGGCCGGGTAAGGCAACGCCGCCACCCGGCTGTAACGCATCAGAAACGCCAGGTCAGGCCGATCATCAGCGCGAAGCTGTCGTCGCGGTCGATCATCGGGCTGTTCTTCACGTCGTCAGGCAACACGGTGTAGACCGCGCTGGCGTTAAGATACAGCTTCTGGGTTAACTGATATTTAGCCGCCAGGCCAACGTATGGCGTCCAGCTGTCGCCGGCGGTGTATTGATCCAGTCCGGAGCGGCGAGACTCGCTACCGGATACGCCGTAGTAGTAGTCGTTATAGCTTTCGTCGCTGTAGAACACACCTACGGAAGGCGTCAGGGTCAGGCGCTCCATTTTGATCGGACGGAAGTACGATACTTCGCCGATCACGCCGCCGCTTTCATCCGTGGCATCACCAGAGACCGCCACTTTCAGCGACCCCCAGCTTTCGTGGCGGTAGTACGCCCCACCGAGGAAGGCGGACGCTTTACGCTCATCCAGCTGCTTCATCTGATGATCGTCGTTATCGTCAGGGTCGAAATGCAGCGGCATCCACGTTGCGGTCAGGCTCAATTCATTTTTTGCATCTTTCCACAGGATCCATCCGCCCGTGGTCTGGCGAACGTAGAAACGATCGCCTTCGTAGCTAATCAACGGTACTGCGGTCGTATTTTCGTTATAGCCTTTGTAAGGAGACTCATTAAATACAGCCCCCGCACCAAGTGAAAATTCACCGGCCATGGCAGACGTTGATGCAAATAACGTGGCAGCGATCAGTAAATTGTATTTAATAGTCATTCCATGTAATCCATATATATGCCAAACAAGCGAGGCGCATAATAATGGTTACAAAATTGCCAATGCAACGCTGCGGTTTATATAATATTATATATAAAATCATATAGATGGGTGTGCATAATGAGTACATTACAGCTAAAACCACGCGAATTAAAAATTATCTCCGTCATTGCAGCCACCCACAGCATTGGTGATGCCGCCGCCCTGCTGGGTATGGCGCAGGCCAACGTCAGTAAATATCTGTCTGATTTTGAAACGCGGGTTGGGCTCAAGGTTTTTGAGCGCACCACGCGGCAGCTGGCCCTGACCCAGTTTGGTGAAGCGTTACTCCCCTACGTGAATGCCACGCTGGATAAGAACAGCCAGCTTGTTAATTTCATTGCTGATTATAAGCATGAAAAGCGCGGAAAAGTGACGATCTATGCCCCAACAGGTATCGTGACCTACCTCGCGCGACACGTGATCCATCAGATAGAAGACATCGGCGACATCCGCATCTCCCTGAAAACCTACAATCTGGACCGGAATGAATTTTCAGAAGGCGTTACCTTTCCGGATGACTGCGACATTTTAATTACCTATGCTCAGCCGAAAGACGAAAGCCTGGTGGCCAGCGTGTTGACACAATATTCCGTTACGGCCTTCGCAACCGTAGAATATTTAAATAAACATCCCTTAACCGGACCTGAAGATTTAATTAATCACTCCTGTATTCTCATTGACTCCATGCTGGTCGATGAAGCCAACATCTGGCGTTTCCGCGTGCACGGCAGCGATGACGTGCATGACTACCGGGTGACCGGTAATTATATTTGCGACAATACGCAGACGGCCCTGGAGCTGGCAAGAAATAATCTTGGGATTGTTTTTGCGCCAAAAGAGAGCCTGAAAAAAGAATTAACGAAAGGCATGCTCGTCCCCTGCTTCCCGCATCAGGAAGAGTGGTGGCTCGACCTGACGGCCATCTTCCGCAAACGCGAATACCAGCCCTGGCGCGTGCAATACGTTCTGGATGGCGTACTGAACTGCCTGCGCCAGCAAATTGCTCAGGCCGCCCACGGACGGCCTGAGCTGGGCGATTAGAATAGCCCCAGTGGCTTATCGGAATAGCTGACCAGCAGACATTTGGTCTGCTGGTAATGCTCCAGCATCATCTTGTGGGTTTCACGCCCGATGCCCGACTGCTTATAACCGCCAAATGCCGCGTGTGCCGGATAGGCGTGATAGCAGTTGGTCCAGACGCGCCCGGCCTGAATGCCGCGGCCCATTTTATAGGCCAGATTACCGTTGCGGCTCCAGACGCCTGCCCCCAGGCCATACGGCGTGTCGTTGGCAATCGCCAGCGCCTCCTCCATCGTTTTAAAGGTGGTCACGGCCAGCACCGGTCCGAAGATTTCCTCCTGGAAAACGCGCATGGTGTTCTGCCCGAACAGGATCGTCGGCTCAAGGTAATACCCGTCCTGCAGATCCCCTCCGAGCACCTTACGGCGTCCGCCGGTGAGAATATCCGCCCCCTCCTTCTTGCCGATGTCGATGTAGTTGAGGATCGTTTCCAGCTGTCCATGCGAGACCTGTGCCCCCATCTGGGTGACATTATCGAGCGGGTTACCGCTGCGGATAGACTCGACGCGGCGAATGGCCCGCTCCATAAAGCGCTCGTAGATGGATTCCTGCACCAGCGCGCGGCTTGGGCAGGTGCAGACTTCGCCCTGGTTAAACGCAAACAACGCAAACCCTTCCAGGGCTTTATCGAAGAAGGCATCCTCTTCCTCCATCACGTCCTCGAAGAAGATGTTCGGGGATTTCCCGCCCAGCTCGAGGGTCACCGGAATGATGTTTTGCGTGGCGTACTGCATGATCTGCTGGCCCACCTCCGTCGACCCGGTAAACGCCACTTTGGCAATCCGTTTTGAGGTGGCCAGATATTCCCCTATCTCCCCGCCCGCACCGTTGACCACGTTAATCACGCCCGGCGGCAGCAGATCGCCAACGATTTCCATCAGCAGCAGGACCGAGAGCGGGGTCAGACGCGCCGGTTTGAGCACAATACAGTTTCCGGCCGCCAGCGCGGGCGCCATTTTCCAGCTCGCCATCAGCAGCGGGAAGTTCCACGGAATAATTTGGCCTACTACCCCCAGCGGTTCGTGGAAGTGATACGCCACGGTGTCGTTGTCAACTTCGCTGATCCCGCCCTCCTGCGCGCGAATACAGGAGGCAAAATAGCGGAAGTGGTCGATAGCCAGCGGCACGTCAGCCGCCATCGTTTCCCGGATCGGCTTGCCGTTATCCCAGGTTTCCGCCGTCGCCAGCAGCTCCAGATTTTGCTCCATCCGGTCGGCGATTTTGAACAGGATCGCCGCCCGGTCCTGCACGGAGGTGTGAGCCCATTTCTCTTTCGCTTTGTGCGCCGCATCCAGCGCCAGGTCTATATCACGCTTACCGGAGCTGGCAATCTCGCACAGCGGCTGGCCGGTAACCGGGGTCAGGTTGGAATAGTATTCGCCGTCGACGGGCGCGACCCAGTCGCCGCCAATAAAGTTGTCATAACGGGGCTTCAGCTTGAGGGGGAAACCATACTCGCCGGGCTGGATACGCGATGAGGGAGGATTGTTTGTCATGTCCGTCTCCTTGCTGTTGGTGTACAACAAGGGTAGTTCCGGCTGGCGATTTTCTCGCCAACCGGTAACGGTGTTTACGACGGAGGTCACGGAGTTTCAGGAAATAATAACGAATCGCGCAACAGATGATCGTTACCGCGGCGGCGGGTAAAGCCGATGCGGTTGAAATACTCCAGGATCTGAATCGCCAGCTTGCGGCCCACGTTCAGCCGATCGCGGAAATCCGCTGCGCAGGTCGAGCCGCGCGCCTGATCCAGCTCGCGGATCAGGTTGGCAAACGCCACAATGCGATCGTTACGGTAGTAACGATCTTTCACGATCGCGACGATTAGCCCCTGCTGCGCCGCATGGCGCAACACCTGCCGCATCAGCTGCTCTTCGGTATTCGTTTCGCGGGCCAGATCCCGAACCCACCACGGCTCATCGCCAAACAGCGGGGCTACTTTTTGCCATATCGCCTCCTGATCTGCGGTGAACCCGGCCTTGTGATCCGGCAGGTGCAGCCAGCCGTGGTGGCTTTTAATCACTCCGCTTTCGCGCATGTTTTCGATCAGCAGCAGCACCAGCGCATCGTCTTCCATCGGCAGCGCCATGCGTCGCAGACGCTCACGGCCCGGGCCTGGCTCGTCCTGATGCTGTTCGTGGTAAATCGCAAGCGTGTTCAGTATCTTACGCTGCCATTGCGCAGCAACCGGGGCATTGAGCAGGCTGTCTCCGGCCTGTATAAAGCCCGGCTCCTGGGTCAGCTGGCGTAAGCCTTCCCCGCTCAGCTGGCGTGCCCATGCAAAATCACGCAGACTCACCGCCCCGCGATCGAGGTGCACCCGCAGCGCGGCGTTATCCTCTTTGGCCTGCGCCAGCGCGGCCAGCCACTGCAGATATTCCGGCTTACGCTTGCCGCGTCGAGGTGGGTTAAGCGCCACCACGCGCGCCCCCGCCAGCGTTTCCCTTGCAGAAATGTCACGCAGTACCAGACGATCGTTGTCTGCCAGCCAGAGCGGCGAATCGAATACCAGCTCGGCAAGGTCGTTTTCCAGCAGCGACACGCGCCCGGTGATATGGCTGGCCGCGTGGTGAATATGCAGCGGCTGCCATTGGGTCAACGGCATGTGTGTCTGCAGGGAGACAATCACGCGTTCAGACGGTTCCGGCGGGGCATCGGCCAGCAGCCAGTCTCCGCGGTTCAGCTGCTCTTTTTCCGCATCCCCGGCAATGTTCAGCGCGATACGTTGTCCGGCGTGGGCACGGTCAGCGGGCTGGTTTTGTGCGTGCAGTCCGCGCACGCGCATCGGTTTATTCACGCCCGTCAGCCAGAGGGTATCTCCCACGCTGACTTCACCGCTCAGCGCGGTGCCGGTTACGACCAGCCCCGCACCTTTTACCGTAAAGGCCCGGTCGATCGCCAGACGAAAGCGGTGATGGCTGGCGTGAGCGCGTGATGAAAGGTGCTGCAAATGGTGGCGAAGTTCGTCGATACCACGCCCTTCTGTCGCCACGGTGACAAAAAGCGATGCGTCGGCAAAGCCATACTCCCGCAGTGTCGCCTGGACCGTTTCGCGCACCTCGCTGACGCGCGCGTCATCCACGCGATCGGCTTTGGTCAGCGCCACGGTCAGCTGCGGGTTGCCGGTCAACTGCAGGATCGCCAGGTGCTCGCGGGTTTGCGCCATCACGCCGTCATCGCAGGCCACCACCAGCAGGGCATGATCGATGCCGCCCACGCCCGCCAGCATGTTAGACAGAAACTTTTCATGCCCCGGCACATCAATAAAGCCCAGCACGCGGCCATCAGGCTGGGGCCAGTAGGCATAGCCCAGATCGATGGTCATGCCGCGCTTTTTCTCTTCCGGCAGGCGGTCGGCGTTTACGCCGGTAATCGCCTGCAGTAACGTGGTTTTTCCGTGGTCAACGTGACCGGCGGTGGCAATAATCATTTCAACAACATCTCCAGAAATCGCTCTTCATCTTCAAGGCAGCGCAGATCCAGCCACATTCGGCCGTCGTAAATCCGCCCGAGAACCGGCGTCGGCAGGCCACGCCAGCGTGACGACAGGGCGTCAAGATGGCTACCGCGCCCGTCACGCGGCGTGAACGTCAGCGCCTCACTCGGCAGCCTGTCCACCGGCAGCGAACCGCTGCCAATCTGCGACTGGCAGGGCTCAATGCGAACGTCAAAATCGGGGTAGTGCGGGGCGACGCGCGGCAGCAGTAACTCGGCCTGGGCGCGAATCGAGGCGGCATCCCGGCTTAACAGGCGCAGCGTGGGCAGGCGGTCGGCCAGTTTTTCCGGGTAAAGATAGAGCCGCAGCGTCGCCTCCAGCGCGGCAAGCGTCATTTTATCGGCGCGCAGGGCGCGCTTGAGCGGATGCTGCTGCAGCTGCGCAATCAGCTCGCGCTTGCCGACGATAATCCCGGCCTGCGGCCCGCCCAGCAGTTTGTCGCCGGAAAAGCTGACCAGGCTCACGCCCGCCGCAATCATCTCTTGCGGCATCGGCTCTTTTGGCAGCCCGTACAGGCTCAGATCCACCAGCGAGCCGCTGCCGAGATCGGCAATCACCGGTATATTCAATTCGCGCCCAATCGCCGCCAGCTCCGCCTCTTCAACCGTTTTGGTGAAGCCTTCAATATGGTAATTGCTGGTGTGGACCTTCATCAGCAGGGCGGTATTTTCATTCACCGCCGCGCGATAGTCTTTCGCATGGGTACGGTTAGTGGTACCCACCTCATGCAGCGTACAGCCCGCCTGGCGCATCACGTCAGGAATACGAAACGCTCCGCCAATCTCCACCAGCTCGCCGCGGGACACCACCACCTCTTTGCCGCTGGCGGTGGCCGCCAGCATCAGCAGCACCGCTGCGGCGTTGTTATTCACAATGCAGGCATCTTCCGCGCCGGTCAGCTGGCACAGCAGCTCCGCCAGCGCGCGGTCGCGGTGCCCGCGTCCGGCGCCGTCCAGATCGTACTCCAGCGTTACGGGCGCTTGCATGGCCTGCACGACTGCGGAAACGGCCTCTTCCGCCTGCTGCGCGCGCCCCAGGTTGGTATGCAGCACGGTTCCGGTCAGGTTTATCACCGGGCGTAATGCGCTTTGCGCCTTCTCATCCAGCCGCTGTTCAACTTCCTGCTCCCACGCGCTACACCAGGCGGGCAAGGCGTTTTCTGCCTGAATCGCGCATCGGGCTTCGTCCTGAAGCAGGCGTAACATTTCCACCGTCGCGGTATGGCCGAAACGCTCAGCAACAGCATGAATGCGGGGTTCGCGAAGAAGACGGTCGGTAGCGGGGATCTGGCTGTACAGCGAATGATGAGTAGTCATGAAGGCGCCTGGCGAGTAAATATCTTCCCCCCTCCCGACGGGAGAGGGAGTTAACATGTGGGGGGATTGTACCGCCTCCGACGGCGAAGTGTTATAACCCGCGTCAAGCCTTTGGTGGTTCGGTACGGGCAAAGCTCTCGCGGCTAAACAGCGTGTCTGCAAGCTTCACCAGCAGCGGACGGTCGACGCACCAGCCCGGGGAGACGTGGCGGAAGTTGAGATAACCAATCGCGCAGGCGATGGCGATGGTCCCCAGGTTCAGGCTGTCGGTGTCGATCTTTCCCTCCCGGATAAGCTGTTCACACCTGTCCAGGCTGCGGCTGATTTTTTCCCGCTGGCGTAACAGTTCCGTTTCCGACTGCTGGGCAGCGGGCCTTGCCTGTTCCCGTACGGAGGTTAACGCCGCATCCATAATACCGTCGGCCAGGGCTTCGACCTGCTTCACCGCCAGCGCCGCTTTTGGGTCTGCTGGCAGCATTGCCGGGGCAACGCCCAGCAGCTCGATATACTCCGCAATAATCGGGGAATCAAACCAGTACTCGCCCTCGTCCGTGACCAGCGCCGGGACTTTTCCCAGCGGGTTGTACTGCGCAACGCCGTTTTCCGCGTTGTAAGGCTGTTCATTCACGAATTCAAATTCAATCCCCTTCTCCAGCAGGAGAATCGAGATTTTTCGCACGAAGGGACTGGTGTAGCTGCCGATGAGTTTCATTGCCTGATCCTTAATGCCGGAAAAAAGTCAGTATGGATCAAGCGATGAAAAAAGGGCAGGTCTGCATGTCGCATTCCTGCCCTGGAAGGATTAGTGATCGAGGTAGAGGTAGTGCATCCAGCTGGTCATACGCAGCAGTACTTTACGCATGACCGAGACGTGGGCGAAGTGGTCCGAATAGACCGCCACCTGGGCATAGATACCGTCCGGCAGGGCATCGACTTCAGCGTCAGGGCTCAGCTCGATGATGGCCTGCACGCCATCCGTGCCCGGCGTGACCGTCAGAGACTGGAGCGCACCCTGCGCCTGATAGGTCCCCCCCGGCACCACCGGCAGAATTGCGGTGAGCTTCCCGGAGAATACCTGGCCCGGCAGGGCGTTAAACACCACTTCCGCTTCATCGCCCGGTTTCAGACGCAGCAGCGAGTTCTGGCGGAACTGGGCCACAATCTGACGCTTCTGTTCAGGAATGAAGACCATCACCGGACGCAGAGGCAGCGCGGCGGCATAGGTCCCCGGACGGATCAGCACCTGGGTGATGTAACCATCGCTCGGCGCACGCACCACGGTCTGGTCCAGGTTATATTTGGCTTCGGCAAGCTGGGCACGTAACGAAGCAATCTGTGACTGCTCGCCGTTCACCATGCTGTCTAACTGGCTTTGAATCTGCACCTGCTCAGCCACGGAGCCTTTCACCATGGCATCCTGTGCCAGATAGTTTTGCCGCGCGTTATCAATATCGCTTTCAGAGAAAGGATTCACCTTCGCCTGGCTGCCTTTCAGGTAGCGCTGATAATCTTTATAGAGGCGATCGCGCTCAGCGGAGACACGTGTGGTATTGGCAACCGCTTCCGACAGCTGCGCTTTCAGGTTATCGATATTGTGCGTCGCTGTCACCAGGTCAGCCTGGAGTCTGTCGACGCGCGCCTGGTAGCGGCCAGGATCCAGTTTAAATAACACTTCGCCTTTTTTAATAAGCTGGTTATTTTTATCCGTGACTTCACTGACCACACCGGTCACCTGCGGCGTGATTGGAATAGAAATAACCGCTTTTTGCGCCGTAAAGGTATACGGATGGTTATAGTTCATTAACAGAATAAGACCGGCAACAATAAATACGCCGCCTAATGTTGCGGTGGCAAGCGTCCACTGGTTGACCGGAATTCGGAATATTTTAAAAATGGCCCAGGCAAATGCCACGTAGGTCAAAATAATCAACAGATCCATGATTAGCGCTCCAGCGTGTTCTTATCAGCAGTGGGCTGTACTGCAGCCAGCTTTTGTTCGAGTTCCGCCACGCGTTTGGCCAGCGCATCCATGCCCGGAACTTCATCAGGCTTTGTGATGTGGTTTTGCATGCCCCAGCCGCGATCTTCGCGGTACAGCGTGGCCCAAATCCACAGGAATGGCCAGATGGCATGGAGTGTAAACAGGCTAATCCAGCCTGCCGTATGAATGGCATCGGCATGCGGATGGTTACGCTTTTTGGCCATATTATAAGGAATATCATGGATGGCGATGATTCCGTAAAAGAGAACCAGAAATACAAAAATCAATACGCCCAGCGCAAAATAGTTGAGAAACATATTCTCCTCACTTAAACAACGTCAACTCATTAAATTAATAAAACGGTACGCAACCTAATTAATTTTTTTATAAACACGGGGATGTGCTTACTATTTCCGAGCCGGGGAGTATGAGTTTTTATAATATCTCCATGCAAGTTTATAAGCGTGTCAAAATATATCCTGAATAATAATAGACTTAACCTTACAATATGAGCGTAATCCACCTTTTAACTTTTCGCCATACCACACATCAAAAGTGGTTTTTTAGCTTATCGTGTCGTGCCATATCATCCTGGCGCTGAAACGCGAAGCAGAGTTTGCCGCCGATCACAGCCGGAGAAATCTGCATAAAAATATTTTGTGAAATCAGTCACAATCCAGAAACAAACACGTCATGACAAAACGTGACAGCAATCACACTAAGAGGTGGATTTTGCTTTTTTTCTCGCCATCGTATTTTTTTTGCCCACTTATTTTGTGATTGAGATCACTTCATTGACATCCCTACCCCCTGCCTTTACGTGACACGCATCACATAAATTTCCCTGTCTGGACAGTTGAACGATTCAGTGCCAGATTTCACAGCATCAGAACAGGGCCCGGCTACCTCTGCCGCCTCATTAACAATAAACCTCGGGCCATAAGCCTAAGCGTAAACAGAAGAAGGGGTGTTTTATGTCATCCGATTTCAAGATCAAAGTTCAAAGCTTTGGTCGTTTCCTCAGCAACATGGTGATGCCAAATATCGGCGCGTTTATCGCGTGGGGTATCATCACTGCATTGTTCATTCCGACAGGGTGGTTGCCTAACGAAACGCTGGCGAAACTTGTTGGCCCAATGATTACCTATCTCCTGCCGCTGCTCATCGGTTTCACCGGGGGTCGTCTGGTGGGCGGTGACCGTGGTGGCGTCGTGGGTGCCATCACAACCATGGGTGTTATCGTCGGTGCGGATATGCCGATGTTCCTCGGGGCGATGATTGCCGGTCCTCTGGGCGGTTGGGCGATTAAGAAATTCGACGTCTGGGTTGATGGTAAGATCAAATCCGGCTTCGAAATGCTGGTGAACAACTTCTCTGCGGGCATCATCGGGATGATCCTCGCCATTCTGGCGTTCCTCGGCATTGGTCCTGCGGTTGAAGTGCTGTCTAAAATTCTGGCGGCAGGCGTTAACTTCATGGTGGCGCACGAGATGCTGCCGCTGGCGTCTATCTTTGTTGAACCGGCGAAAATCCTGTTCCTGAACAACGCCATCAACCACGGTATCTTCTCGCCGCTGGGTATTCAGCAGTCTCACGATCTCGGCAAGTCCATCTTCTTCCTGATTGAAGCCAACCCGGGTCCGGGTATGGGCGTACTGCTGGCGTACATCTTCTTTGGCCGTGGCAGCGCAAAACAGTCAGCTGGCGGTGCGGCGATCATCCACTTCCTGGGCGGTATCCATGAAATTTACTTCCCATACGTGCTGATGAACCCACGTCTGATCCTGGCCGTTATCCTCGGCGGTATGACCGGCGTGTTCACGCTGAGCGTCCTGGGCGGTGGTCTGGTTTCTCCGGCCTCTCCGGGTTCTATCCTGGCGGTACTGGCGATGACGCCAAAAGGCGCTTATTTCGCGAACCTCGCAGCTATCTTTGCGGCAATGGCCGTCTCCTTCGTGGTCTCTTCTATCCTGCTGAAAACCAGCAAAGTGAAAGAAGATGATGACATCGAAGCCGCAACCCGTCGTATGCACGATATGAAAGCCGAATCCAAAGGCGCAACGCCACTGGCAGCAGGTGATGTTTCTAACGACCTGAGCCACGTGCGTAAAATCATCGTTGCCTGTGATGCCGGTATGGGTTCCAGCGCAATGGGTGCAGGCGTGCTGCGTAAGAAAGTGCAGGATGCAGGCCTGACCAACATCTCCGTGACCAACAGCGCCATTAACAGCCTGCCGCCGGATGTTGACCTGGTGATCACGCACCGCGATCTGACCGAACGCGCCATGCGCCAGGTGCCGCAGGCACAGCACATTTCGCTGACCAACTTCCTCGACAGCGGCCTGTACACCAGCCTGACCGAACGTCTGGTTGCCGCGCAGCGTCACGAAGACAACGAAGTGAAAGTGCGCTCCAGCCTGCAGGACAGTTTTGACGAGAGCAACGCCCACCTGTTTAAGCTGGGTGCGGAAAACATCTTCCTCGGTCGTACCGCGGCCACCAAAGAAGACGCGATTCGCTTTGCCGGTGAGCAGCTGGTGAAAGGCGGCTACGTTCAGCCTGAATATGTCGACGCGATGCTGGAACGCGAAAAACTGACGCCAACCTATCTGGGCGAATCCATCGCGGTGCCGCACGGTACGGTTGAAGCGAAAGATCGCGTCCTGAAAACCGGCGTCGTATTCTGTCAGTACCCGCAGGGCGTGCGCTTCGGTGAAGAAGAAGATGACATCGCCCGTCTGGTAATTGGTATCGCCGCTCGCAACAACGAGCACATTCAGGTGATTACCAGCCTGACCAACGCGCTGGATGACGAAACGGTTATTGAGCGTCTGGCGAACACCACCAGCGTTGAAGAAGTTCTGGCTCTGCTTAACAAATAACGGTACTCCTCCCTCTCCCCCCGGGGAGAGGGCTAGGGTGAGGGGAAAACGTTCCTCACCCCAGCCCTCTCGGGTAAAAACATTGATGAAGGTTAACACTATGAAAGCATTACATTTTGGCGCAGGTAATATCGGTCGTGGTTTTATCGGTAAACTGCTGGCAGACGCGGGCATTACCCTGACATTCGCCGATGTGAATCAGGTCGTCCTGGATGCCCTGAATGCCCGTCATAGCTATCAGGTCCATGTGGTGGGCGAAAACGAGCAGGTTGAGACAGTATCTGGCGTCAACGCGGTCAGCAGCATCGGCGACGACGTTATTGATCTTATCGCCAGCGTCGATCTGGTCACCACCGCCGTGGGCCCGGTTGTGCTTGAGCGCATCGCCCCTGCGGTCGCGAAAGGCCTGGCAAAACGTAAAGCGCAGGGTATCGACACCCCGCTGAACATCATCGCCTGTGAAAACATGGTGCGCGGCACCACGCAGCTGAAAGGCCACGTTCTCAACGCTGTGGCAGATGAAGACAAAGCCTGGGTGGAAGCGCACGTCGGTTTTGTGGATTCCGCCGTGGACCGCATCGTTCCGCCGTCAGAATCTGCCACCAACGACCCGCTGGAAGTGACCGTGGAAACCTTCAGCGAGTGGATCGTTGATAAAACCCAGTTTAAAGGCGACTTGCCTACTATTCCGGGAATGGAATTAACCGATAACCTGATGGCATTTGTCGAACGCAAACTCTTCACGCTGAACACCGGGCATGCTATAACCGCGTACCTCGGAAAATTGGCCGGTCATCAGACCATTCGTGATGCGATCCTCGATGAGAAGATCCGCGCGGTGGTAAAAGGGGCAATGGAAGAGAGCGGCGCGGTGCTGATCAAACGCTACGGTTTTGATGCTGAGAAACACGCAGCATACATCCAGAAAATCCTCGGTCGCTTTGAAAACCCGTATCTGAAAGATGACGTTGAGCGCGTGGGCCGCCAGCCGCTGCGTAAGCTGAGCGCGGGCGACCGCCTGATTAAGCCGCTGCTGGGCACGCTGGAATACGGTCTGCCGCACGCCAACCTGGTGAAAGGAATTGCCGCCGCGATGCACTACCGCAGCGAGCAGGACCCGCAGGCGCAGGAACTGGCTCAGCTGATTGATACCCAGGGCGCGCAGGCTGCGCTGGCGCAGATTTCCGGTCTGGACGCCAACAGCGACGTGGTTGTGGAGGCGGTTAACGCATACAACGCAACCAAATGATGCAGAATGCGGCGCAGGTAATCCTGCGCCCTGATTACAGATTGTCAGATATGCAGGCAATAATGGAACAAACCCAGGCCTTTGAAAATCGTGTGCTTGAGCGTCTGAATGCTGGCAAAACCGTACGAAGCTTCCTGATTGCCGCCGTCGAGCTGTTAACCGAGGCGGTGAATATCCTGGTGCTTCAGGTGTTTCGCAAAGACGACTACGCGGTAAAATATGCTGTAGAACCGTTACTGGACGGAGACGGACCGCTGGGCGATCTATCCGTGCGTCTGAAGCTGATTTATGGTCTTGGCGTGCTGAACCGACAAGAGTATGAAGATGCGGAGCTGCTAATGGCGTTGCGCGAAGAACTCAACCATGACGGTAACGAATACACCTTTACCGACGATGAGATCCTGGGGCCGTTCGGCGAGCTGCACTGCGTCACCGCGCTTCCTCCGGCACCGCAGTTTGATAACAGCGACCCGGAGCTCTACGCGATGCAAAAGCTGCGTTATCAACAGGTTGTCCGTTCTACGATGGTCCTTTCCCTGACTGAGCTGATTTCCCGAATCAGCTTAAAAAAAGCGTTTCAGAAGTAAGCCTGCTCACATTGGTGTATCCTTCCCTGTAAATTCCCCGTTTTTAGAGTTATTTGTCATGAAAGAAGTCGAAAAGAACGAAATTAAACGCCTGAGCGACCGCCTGGATCTCATCCGCCACCAGATGGCGGGCCTGTCGCTGGTCGACTCCGCCGAGAAGTACGCCGAGCTTGAGAAAGAGACCGCGAAGCTGGAAGCGGAGATCGAGCGCCTGCGCGAGGTCAAAGGCCAGAAGCTGAGCAAAGAAGCGCAGAAGCTGATGAACATGCCGCACCGCCGTGCGATCACCAAAAAAGAGCAGGCCGACATGGGCAAGCTGAAGAAAAGCGTCCGTGGTCTGGTGGTGGTTCACCCGATGACCGAGCTTGGCCGCGAAATGGGCCTGAAAGAGATGACGGGTTTTTGTAAGACGGCGTTCTGATTTCATGCCGGGTGGCGCTGCGCTTACCCGGCCTACTCTTTTCCCCTTCGCGTGAATTGGTCCAACCAATAGCGCAATCAATCCTCCCCCGGTTCACAATTCCATTATTTCCGCTCACAAAACCATTGCTAGCTCATAACATCTGGTTAACCATTCATTGTCATTAACCCTACAACACAACATTGGCAGGACCACTTTTACACAGACTGTGACGCAGAGATGAGCGGAGACTCACCCGCAGCGCAGGCTGTCTGGTCCCCAGGAGACCTGCATGAGCCTCTGGCAACAAAACTACGACCCGGCCGGAAATATCTGGCTGTCGAGCCTGATCGCATCGCTGCCGATCCTGTTCTTCTTCTTTGCGCTGATTAAGCTCAAGCTGAAGGGCTACCTTGCCGCGACGTACACCGTCGCCATCGCCCTGATGGTGGCGCTGTTCTTCTACAAGATGCCGGTCGATCGCGCACTGGCCTCCGTCGTCTACGGTTTCTTCTACGGCCTGTGGCCGATTGCGTGGATCATCATCGCGGCGGTCTTCGTCTATAAAATCTCGGTGAAAACCGGGCAGTTCGACATCATCCGCTCGTCGATTCTCTCCATCACGCCGGACCAGCGCCTGCAGATGCTGATTGTCGGCTTCTCCTTCGGGGCGTTTCTGGAAGGCGCGGCAGGCTTTGGCGCACCGGTGGCGATCACCGCCGCGCTGCTGGTGGGGCTGGGCTTTAACCCGCTGTATGCCGCGGGCCTGTGCCTGATTGTGAACACCGCGCCGGTGGCGTTTGGCGCGATGGGTATTCCGATTCTGGTGGCGGGCCAGGTGACCGGTCTGGACAGCTTTGAGATTGGCCAGATGGTTGGCCGCCAGCTGCCGTTCCTGACCATTATCGTCCTCTTCTGGATCATGGCGATTATGGACGGCTGGCGCGGCGTGAAGGAGACCTGGCCTGCGGTGATGGTGGCGGGCGGTTCGTTCGCGATTGCCCAGTACCTCAGCTCGAACTTCCTTGGCCCGGAGCTGCCGGACATCATCTCTTCGCTGGTGTCGCTGGTCTGCCTGACGCTGTTCCTGAAACGCTGGCAGCCGGTTCGTATTTTCCGCTTCGCCGACATGGGCGCTTCGCAGGTCGATCAAACGCTGGCCCGCACCGGCTACACCGCAGGCCAGGTGATCCGCGCCTGGTCGCCGTTCCTGTTCCTGACCGCCACGGTTACGCTGTGGAGCATCCCGCCGTTTAAAGCCCTGTTCGCCCCGGGCGGCGCGCTGTACGACATGGTCATTAACGTTTCTGTCCCGTTCCTCGACAAGATGGTCGCCCGTATGCCGCCGGTGGTGCACGCCGCCACGCCGTATGCCGCGGTCTATAAATTCGACTGGTTCTCCGCCACCGGGACCGCCATCCTGTTTGCCGCTATTCTTTCCGTGGTGTGGCTGCGCATGAAACCTGCGGCTGCGGTACAGACCTTTGCGGCGACCGTTAAAGAGCTGATGCTGCCGATTTACTCCATCGGCATGGTGCTGGCGTTCGCGTTTATCTCGAACTACTCCGGTCTGTCATCAACGCTGGCACTGGCGCTGTCCCATACCAGCCACGCCTTCACCTTCTTCTCGCCGTTCCTCGGCTGGCTGGGGGTGTTCCTGACCGGTTCCGATACCTCGTCTAACGCCCTGTTTGCCGCACTGCAGGCAACGGCGGCCCAGCAGATTGGCGTGTCGGACGTCCTGCTGGTGGCCGCAAATACCACCGGCGGCGTGACCGGGAAAATGATCTCCCCGCAGTCCATCGCCATTGCCTGTGCGGCGGTGGGACTGGTCGGTAAAGAGTCGGATCTGTTCCGCTTTACCGTGAAACACAGCCTGATATTCACCTGCATGGTCGGGGTGATCACCACCCTGCAGGCCTATGTCTTAACCTGGATGATCCCATGATAGTGATGCCCAGACGCCTGTCCGACGAGATTGCCTCTCGCGTGCGGGCGCTGATTGAAGAACAACAGCTGGAAGCGGGCATGAAGTTGCCCGCCGAACGCCAGCTCGCCGCCCAGCTTGGCGTGTCGCGCAATTCACTGCGCGAGGCGTTGGCAACGCTGGTCAGCGAAGGGGTGCTGGTAAGCCGTCGCGGCGGCGGCACCTTTGTACGCTGGCAGCATGACGACTGGTCCGAGCAAAACATCGTTCAGCCGCTGAAAACGCTGATGGAGAACGACCCGGACTACAGCTTCGACATCCTTGAAGCGCGTCACGCCATCGAAACCAGTACCGCCTGGCACGCGGCCATGCGGGCAACCGAGGCCGACAAAGAGAAACTCATCGCCTGCTTTGAGGCCACGCAAAGCAGCGACCCGGATATCGCCTCCCAGGCGGACGTGCGCTTTCACCTGGCGATTGCCGAGGCGTCGCACAACGTGGTGCTGCTCCAGACCATGCGCGGGTTCTTCGACCTGCTGCAATCCTCCGTGAAGCAGAGCCGCCAGCGGATGTATCTGGTTCCGCCGGTGTTTGCCCGGCTGACCGAACAACACGAGGCGGTGCTCAACGCCATTCTGGCCGGCGATGCCGAGGCCGCACGCAAAGCGATGATGGCGCATCTCGGTTTCGTGCACACCACGATTAAACGATTCGATGAAGACCAGGCCCGACAGGCGCGTATTACCCGTCTGCCTGGCGACAGTGATATTTCCAGGGAGAACAAAGCATGATTATTTCAGCAGCCAGTGACTATCGCGCCGCGGCGCAGCGCATTTTGCCCCCGTTCCTGTTCCACTACATTGACGGAGGGGCGTATGCCGAATACACCCTGCGCCGCAACGTGGAAGACCTGTCGGAGGTGGCGCTGCGCCAGCGCGTGCTGAAGAATATGTCTGACCTCAGCCTTGAGACGAAACTGTTCAACGAAACGCTCTCCATGCCGGTCGCGCTCGCGCCTGTCGGCTTATGCGGCATGTACGCCCGCCGTGGTGAAGTGCAGGCCGCCGCGGCGGCGGATGCCAAAGGCATTCCGTTTACCCTCTCTACCGTCTCGGTTTGTCCGATCGAAGAGGTCGCCCCGACCATCAAGCGCCCGATGTGGTTCCAGCTGTACGTCCTGCGGGATCGCGGCTTTATGCGTAACGCGCTCGAGCGCGCCAAAGCGGCGGGCTGCTCCACGCTGGTCTTTACCGTTGATATGCCGACCCCCGGCGCGCGCTACCGCGATGCCCACTCCGGCATGAGCGGCCCAAATGCGGCGCTCCGCCGCTACTGGCAGGCGGTAACGCATCCACAGTGGGCGTGGGACGTCGGCCTGAACGGTCGTCCACACGATCTGGGGAATATCTCGGCGTATCTGGGTAAACCCACCGGGCTGGAGGATTACATCGGCTGGCTGGCGAACAACTTCGATCCGTCCATCTCCTGGAAAGACCTGGAGTGGATCCGCGAATTCTGGGACGGCCCGATGGTGATCAAGGGGATCCTCGATCCGGAAGATGCCCGCGACGCGGTCCGCTTTGGCGCAGACGGGATTGTGGTCTCTAACCACGGCGGACGCCAGCTCGACGGCGTGCTCTCTTCCGCCCGCGCCCTGCCGGCCATTGCCGATGCGGTGAAAGGCGATATTGCCATCCTGGCCGACAGCGGGATCCGCAACGGGCTGGACGTGGTGCGCATGATTGCGCTGGGTGCCGACAGCGTGCTGCTGGGCCGCGCGTATCTGTACGCCCTGGCGACGGCGGGCCAGGCGGGCGTGGCGAATCTGCTTAACCTGATCGAAAAAGAGATGAAGGTAGCGATGACGCTGACCGGTGCAAAAACGATTAGCGAAATCAGCAGGGATTCTCTGGTTCAGGAGTTAAGCAAATTACCGGCAGCGCTGGCTCCGCTTGCTCAGGGAAACGCGGCCTGAATTACCCCTCGTTAACACCTCTTCTCACGCGTCCGATCTCCCCCTCGGGCGCTTTTTTACGCCAAAAATAACATCCAGATAACATATTGGATAAGAAAATTTGACATCTACCTGTCGCCCGCAATTGTATAGACAAGAAAAGACAAGAACACAAAAACAACATCACATCAGAGGGGAGCGTATGACCTATTCAGGTAAGGTGGATATTCAGCAGGTGATCGACGTTAGCCGCTTTTCAGGGTTTCACTGGCTGCTCATTGTGCTGGGCTTTCTGGTTCTGGCGATCGATGGCTTTGATACGGCGGCGATGGGCTACATCGCGCCCACGCTGTCGGCAGAATGGGGGATCCATAAGCAGGATCTGGGGCCGGTGCTGAGCGCGGCGCTGCTGGGGCTGTCGCTGGGCGCGCTGATTGCCGGTCCGGTATCGGACCGGATGGGACGCAAGCGCGTGCTGGTCTTCTCCTGCCTGTTCTTCGGCCTCGCGAGCCTGGGGACGGCCTGGGCGCAAAGCCTGAATACCCTGACGCTGTGGCGCTTCCTGACCGGCCTGGGGCTCGGTGCCGCCATGCCGAACGCCATTACGCTGATCTCCGAGTTTGCCCCCCAGCGCTGTCGCGCGATGGCGATCAATACCATGTACTGCGGCTTCCCTCTGGGTGCGGCGGGCGGCGGCGCGATCTCGTCCTGGCTGATTCCCCACCACGGCTGGCGAAGCGTGCTGCTGACCGGGGCAATTGCGCCGCTGATTTTAACGCTGCTGCTGGCGCTGCTTTTACCGGAGTCGGTGAAGTTTCTGGTGCAGCGCGGGAAAGATGTCATGCAGATCCGCCGTATCGCCAGCCGGTTCTCGCGCAGCACGCTGGAGGGCGTCACGGGCTTTTTCCTGGCGGAGGAGAAGGTCGCGTCTAAAAAAGGGAGCGTGTCGCAGCTGTTTTCCATGCCCTGGCTACCCGGCACCCTGATGCTGTGGATCACCTACTTTATGGGACTGGTGATTTATTACGTACTGCTGAGCTGGATGCCGACGCTGATGCAGGGGATGGGCTATGCCCTGGCGGAATCCGCATGGCTGACTTCGCTGTTCACCTTCGGCGGTACCGCGGGGATCCTGCTCGCGGGCTGGATGATGGACCGCTGGGAAGCGCACAGGGTGGTTGCGTGTGGTTTCGTCCTGACGATGGGCCTTATTCTGTTACTGGGCATTGAGCATAACCATATCGCCCTGTTTGGCGGGCTGATCTTCCTGATGGGGATCGCGATGAACGGTGCGCAGTCGGGCATGCAGACCCTGGCCGCCACCTTTTACCCTACCGAGTGCCGCGCGACGGGCATCGCCTGGATGCAGGGCATCGGCCGCTTTGGCGGCGTGGCGGGAACCATGACCAGCGCCCAGCTTCTTTCCATGCAGTGGCAGGCAGACAGTATTTTAATGATCCTCAGCGTGCCCGCTCTGGTGGCCGCTGCGGCAATCGTCTACAAAATGCTGTACAGCCGCTCGCAGGAACCCGGCGTCGCGTAGTTCCTCTCTTTTCTGCTATTCTGCCCCCGCAATTAAGGGGGCAGCATGCTTAACATCGTTTTATTCGAACCAGAAATTCCGCCGAATACCGGCAATATTATCCGCCTGTGTGCCAACACCGGTTTTCGTCTGCACATTATTGAGCCGATGGGCTTTACGTGGGACGACAAACGCCTGCGTCGCGCAGGGCTGGATTATCATGAATTTACCGCCGTTATTCGTCACCATGATTACGCCGCGTTTCTGGAAGCAGAGCAGCCGCAGCGCATGTTCGCCCTGACCACTAAAGGCACGCCAGCGCACAGCGCCGTAAGCTATCAGGCAGGTGACTATCTGATGTTTGGCCCGGAAACCCGCGGCCTGCCGGCCACGATTCTGGATGCCCTGCCCGCTGAGCAGAAAATCCGTATTCCGATGATGCCGGACAGCCGCAGCATGAACCTGTCGAACGCGGTGTCGGTGGTGGTGTATGAAGCATGGCGCCAGCTGGGATATCCGGGCGCCATTCTCAGAAGTTAAATGCCGTCACCATACTCGAAGGTATGGTGAATGCCGTTGAAGTGCTGATCCATATCCATGGACGGCTTATCGCTGTCTGGCTTACCGACGATGCGCGCCGGTACGCCAGCGGCGGTGGTGTGCGGCGGCACCGGCTGGAGCACCACGGAGCCTGCGCCGATCTTCGCGCCGCGTCCGACTTCGATATTGCCGAGGATTTTAGCACCCGCGCCAATCATCACCCCTTCACGAATTTTCGGATGGCGATCGCCGCTGGTTTTCCCGGTACCGCCCAGGGTAACCGACTGCAGGATCGAGACGTCGTCTTCAATCACCGCCGTTTCCCCGACAACGATCCCGGTGGCGTGGTCGAGCATGATCCCGCGGCCAATCTTCGCCGCCGGATGAATATCAACCTGAAACGTCACGGAAACCTGGTTTTGCAGGAAGATCGCCAGCGCGCGGCGGCCTTCATTCCATAGCCAGTGGCCGATGCGGTAAGCCTGCAGGGCGTGGAAGCCTTTCAGGTACAGCAGCGGCGTAGAATATTTATCGACCGCCGGGTCACGCGTGCGCACCGCCTGGATATCACAGGCGGCAGAGGCGATCATTTCCGGGTCAGCGGCGTAAGCCTCTTCCACCACCTCACGAATCGCAATCGCGGGCATGATCGAGGACGCCAGCTTGTTGGCGAGCATATAGCTCAGCGCGCTGCCGAGGTTTTCGTGCTTGAGTAGCGTTGCGTGGTAGAAACTGGCCAGCATAGGCTCACAGTCGGCCAGCGCCCGGGCTTCGGCTTTAATGTTATTCCAGACGATATCCAGTTCTTCACACGGCATTGCTTACTCCAGACGATAGTTAATGACCAGCCAGTTCTGCGCTGGCTGGGTCATTCAGGTGACAACGGTTCCGACTAGTTACTGCTGCGCTCGTCCTTGCGCGCACGACCTAATAAGGTCAATGCTGCCTCGCGCGCATTTTTTCCGCAATACAATACCTGATAAATTTCCTCGGTTATTGGCATTTCGACACCGAAACGGTGCGCCAACTCGCGGACTTCTTTGGTATTGCGGTAGCCTTCCACCACCTGGCCAATCTTCTCCTGCGCGCTTTTTACATCGCTGCCCTGTCCGAGCATCATGCCAAAGCGGCGGTTACGAGACTGGTTGTCGGTACAGGTCAGCACCAGATCGCCCAGGCCAGCCATCCCCATAAAGGTGGCCGGATCGGCACCCAGCGCTTCGCCCAGGCGGGACATCTCGGTCAGACCGCGGGTGATCAGCGCCGTACGGGCGTTGGCACCAAAACCAATGCCGTCGGACATCCCGGCGCCAATCGCAATCACGTTCTTCACCGCGCCGCCCAGCTGCACGCCGATAAAATCGGGGTTGCTGTAAACGCGGAAGCTCTTGCCGCAGTGCAGCAACTGCTGGAGATCGTCGGAGAAGGCCCGATCGGTGGAGGCCAGTGAAATCGCCGTCGGCAGGCCAGCGGCCAGCTCTTTGGCAAAGGTCGGGCCGGAGATGACCGCCAGCGGGATCGCATCACCCAGCGCTTCGCGGGCAACGTCCTGCAGCAGGCGTCCGGTTTCGGCTTCCAGTCCTTTCGTCGCCCAGACAACGCGCGCATCCGGGCGCATCAGCGGCTTAATCTGACGCAGCACGTCGCCAAAGACATGGCTCGGGACCACAATCAGAATGTTGCGGCTGGCCGCCAGCGCGGTCGCAAGGTCGCTTTCAAGGTGCAGGGTGTCAGGGAACGGAACGTCCGGGAGAAACGCCACGTTACAGCGGTCGCGCTGTAGCGTCGCGATATGTTTTGGGTCGTGGCCCCACAGGACCACATCGTGACCATTTCTTGCCAGCGTGATGGCAAGAGCGGTGCCGTATGAGCCGGCACCGATCACAGTCATTGACGCATTAACAGTGCTCATCAGGCATCCTGATGTTGTTCAGCACCTTCGCCAGCTTGCTGCTGCAGATAGTTCATGAACAGCGCATCAAAGTTAACTGGCGCAAGGTTCAGTTGCGGGAATGTACCGCGAGAAACCAGGCTGGTGATGCATTCACGTGCATACGGGAACAGAATGTTCGGGCAGTACGCACCCAGGCAATGCGCCATCTGGTTGCCTTCGATACCGCCGATGGAGAAGATACCGCCCTGCTGTACTTCACACAGGAAAGCAGTCTCTTCGCCCAGAGAAGCGGTCACGGTCACACGCAGTACGACTTCATACACGTCATCAGCCAGTTGGGTTGATGCGGTATCCAGATCAAGTTTAACCTCTGGCTGCCAGTCTTTCTGGAAAACGTGCGGCGCATTTGGCGCTTCAAAAGAGACATCTTTGGTGTAGATGCGCTGGATCTGGAAAATCATTTCATTATTGCTTTGTTCTGACATGGAAATACCCTTTTTAATTGTCCTAAAGTCTCTTAGCTCAGCAGCGGATCGAGTCCACCACGGGCATCGAGCGCATACAAGTCATCACAGCCGCCAATGTGCTGCGCATCAATAAAAATCTGTGGAACCGTCGTACGACCACTACGTTGGATCATCTCTTCGCGTTTAATCGCGTCACCGTCAATCGGCAGTTCCTGGAACGTGACGCCTTTGCTGTTCAGCAGCGCTTTCGCACGGTGGCAGAACGGGCACGTCGCTTTGGTGTAGATCTCAATATGGGCCATGACTGAACTCCTTATTTACCGCGTACCAAAGGAAGATTTTCCCCGCTCCAGCCGGAAATGCCTTCTTTCAGCACAGATACGTTTTCGAAGCCTGCTTTATGTAGCAGGCTGGCGGATTCCTGCGCCTGCATGCCGGTACCGTCAACAACGATAATCGGCTGGGCTTTATGCTTCTCAAGCTCGCCCACGTTGTTCGCTTTGATTTCAGCAGGCAGCAGGTTAATCGCACCTGCAATGTGCCCTTTGCGGAAATCGTCACGCTGGCGCAGATCGACCACGACAGCATCTTCTTTGTTAATCAGACGCGTCGCTTCACCACGGGTGATAACCTTAATCTTAGACGTCAGGCTCTTAAATGTGGTGAACAGCACAGCAGCCAGCAGGCCAATCCACGCGATGCTCAGAACCGGATGGCGGCTAACGAATTGCATAATTTCTTGCATGGAGGGTAACTACTCCCGACTTAGTGATTAAAAAAACCAGGACAGGAGTATACCTGTGCGTTCTGGCAAATACAGCCAGCGACCCTAACCTAATCCATTTTCTGCGGCATGCCACCTAAAAAAATGCCTCAAAATGGTCTGGCGAGTACCTTGCCCCTGCGCTTTCTTTGATCTTCTGCGGCTATTTGATCGATTCAGCTGTAGTAAAATTACGCAAATTTTGACTCTTGAGCATGAGGTTGTCGCAATGTCGGTTTCTAAAAAACCTATGGTACTGGTGATTCTGGATGGCTATGGCTACCGTGAAGACAGCCAGGATAACGCTATTTTCAACGCCAAAACCCCGGTCATGGATGCCCTGTGGGCAAAACGTCCGCATACGCTGATTGACGCGTCTGGCCTGGAAGTGGGCCTGCCGGACCGCCAGATGGGCAACTCCGAAGTCGGTCACGTTAACCTGGGCGCCGGGCGTATCGTGTATCAGGACCTGACGCGTCTGGACGTTGAAATCAAAGAACGCACCTTCTTCTCCAACCCAACGTTGTGTGGCGCGGTTGATAAAGCCGTTGCTGCTGGCAAGGCCGTTCACATCATGGGTCTGCTCTCTGCTGGCGGCGTTCACAGCCACGAAGATCACATCATGGCAATGGTTGAACTGGCCGCTGAGCGCGGTGCGGAAAAAATCTATCTGCACGCCTTCCTGGACGGTCGCGACACGCCACCACGCAGTGCGGAAGGCTCCCTGAAAGCCTTCGAAGACAAATTCGCCGCGCTGGGTAAAGGCCGCGTGGCCTCCATCATTGGTCGTTACTACGCCATGGACCGCGACAACCGCTGGGATCGCGTTGAACAGGCCTATGACCTGCTGACCCTGGCAAAAGGGGAATTCCAGTTCGCGACCGCCGTTGAAGCGCTGGAAGCGGCTTATGCACGCGATGAAAACGACGAATTCGTAAAAGCGTCCGTGATTCGCGCTGAAGGCCAGGCCGATGCCGCCATGGAAGACGGCGACGCGCTGATCTTCATGAACTTCCGCGCTGACCGCGCGCGCGAAATCACCCGTGCGTTCGTCAACAGCGACTTCGACGGTTTTGCCCGTAAGAAAGTGGTAAACATCGACTTCATCCAGCTGACCGAATACGCGGCAGACATCAAAGCGCCGTGCGCATACCCACCGGCCTCGCTGGCAAATACCTTCGGTGAGTGGATGGCGAAGAACGACAAAACGCAGCTGCGTATCTCCGAAACGGAAAAATACGCGCACGTGACCTTCTTCTTTAACGGCGGCGTTGAAGAGCCGTTCAAAGGCGAAGAACGTATTCTGATCAACTCCCCGAAAGTCGCCACCTACGATCTGCAGCCAGAAATGAGCTCTGCAGAATTGACTGAAAAATTGGTTGCGGCCATCGAGAGCGGCAAATACGACACCATCATCTGTAACTACCCGAACGGCGACATGGTCGGTCATACCGGGGTGATGGAAGCGGCAGTGAAAGCGGTTGAAGCGCTGGACCACTGCGTTGAGCAGGTGGCGAAAGCGGTTGAATCCGTTGGCGGCCAGCTGCTGATCACCGCGGATCACGGTAACGCTGAACAGATGCGCGACCCGGCGACCGGACAGGCGCACACCGCCCACACCAACCTGCCGGTTCCGCTGATTTATGTGGGTGATAAATCAGTGAAAGCCGTAGAAGGCGGCAAGCTTTCTGACATCGCGCCAACCATGTTGTCGCTGATGGGGATGCCGATCCCTGAAGAGATGACTGGTAAGCCGCTGTTCATCGTGGAATAATCGCTCCCCATGAGGGGAAAGGCGATTTTTTCAATCACATGGGTCGTGAAGCCGCTTAGGTTATCAGTCAGACCTCTGTTTTACGCCAGCGCACTCAGCGCTGGCGTATTGCTGTGCGCCGCATCCGCCCACGCGGATGACCGCGACCAGTTGAAATCCATTCAGGCCGATATCGCCGCCAAAGAGCGTGCGGTACGCCAACAGCAGCAACAGCGCGCCGCCCTGCTCGCCCAGCTTAAGCAGCAGGAAGAGGCCATCTCCGCTGCCACGCGTAAACTCCGTGAAACGCAAAACACCCTTGCCCAGTTGAATAAGCAGATCGACGAGATGAACGCGTCGATTGCCAAACTGGAGCGCCAGCGCGATGCGCAGGAGCGCAACCTTGCCGCACAGCTTGATGCCGCATTCCGCCAGGGTGAACATACCGGACTCCAGCTGATCCTCAGCGGCGAAGAGAGCCAGCGCGGCCAGCGCCTGCAGGCCTACTTTGGCTATCTGAACCAGGCGCGTCAGGAGACGATCGCGCAGCTGAAGCAGACGCGCGAAGAGGTCTCCACGCAAAAAGCCGAGCTGGAAGAGAAGCAGAGCCAGCAGCAGACGCTGCTCTACGATCAGCAGGCCCAGCAGGCAAAGCTTGAGCAGGCACGCAACGAGCGTAAGAAAACCCTGGCCGGTCTCGAGTCCTCGATTCAGGAAGGGCAGAGCCAGCTGAGCGAAATGCGCGCCAACGAATCGAAACTGCGCAACAGCATCGCCCGTGCTGAAGCCGCAGCGAAAGCGCGCGCCGAAAAAGAGGCTCGCGAGGCGCAGGCCGTTCGCGACAAGCAGCAGGAAGCCTCCCGCAAAGGGACCACCTACAAGCCAAGCGAAAGCGAACGTTCCCTGATGTCGCGTACCGGCGGCCTCGGCTCTCCTCGCGGTCAGGCTTTCTGGCCCGTTCGCGGTTCAATTCTGCATCGCTATGGCGAACAGCTGCAGGGTGAGCTACGTTGGAAAGGGATCGTTATCGGTGCGTCTGAAGGTAGCGAAGTGAAAGCCATCGCCGATGGCCGCGTGATTCTGGCCGACTGGCTGCAGGGTTACGGGCTTGTGGTAGTGGTCGAGCACGGTAAAGGCGACATGAGTCTTTACGGCTACAACCAGAGCGCGCTGGTCAGCGTCGGCACGCAGGTGCGCGCTGGCCAACCCATCGCCCTTGTGGGCAGCAGTGGCGGTCAGGGCCGCCCGTCACTCTATTTCGAAATTCGTCGTCAGGGTCAGGCGGTCAATCCACAGCCGTGGTTGGGAAGATAAGTTTTGCTTCAATTTCGTCGAATCGTTTTCTCCGTCGTCAGCGCGCTGGCGCTGGCTGCACCGGTATACGCCGGTAAGCTCGCTATCGTGATTGATGACTTCGGTTATCGCCCACATTATGAAAACCAGGTGCTGGCGATGCCGTCGGCCATCTCCGTTGCCGTCCTGCCGAATGCCCCCCACGCGCGTGAGATGGCGACCAAAGCCCACAGCAGCGGGCATCAGGTTCTCATCCACCTGCCTATGGCCCCGCTCAGCAAGCAGCCGCTGGAAAAAGATACCCTGCGCCCGGATATGAGCAGCGAGGAGATCGAGCGCATCATCCGC
This sequence comes from Enterobacter sp. 5-4, assembly GCF_000612205.1. Taxonomy (NCBI): domain Bacteria; kingdom Pseudomonadati; phylum Pseudomonadota; class Gammaproteobacteria; order Enterobacterales; family Enterobacteriaceae; genus Enterobacter; species Enterobacter sp. 5-4. The sequence continues at coordinate 83,891 of NZ_JFHW01000006.1, forward strand.
GACGCCTACAACAAGGTGCCGTATGCCGTAGGGCTGAACAACCATATGGGCAGCGCGATGACGTCGAGCCTGTACGGGATGCTCAAAGTGATGCAGGCGCTGGAGCGCTATAACCTCTACTTCCTCGACAGCATGACCATCGGCAACAGCCAGGCAATGCGCGCCGCTCAGGGAACGGGCGTAAAGGTGATTAAGCGCAAGGTGTTCCTGGATGATACCCAGAACGAAGCCGATATTCGCGTGCAGTTTAATCGCGCGGTACAGCTGGCCCGCCGCAATGGTTCGGCCATTGCCATCGGTCACCCCCACCCGTCTACCGTCCGCGTCCTGCAGCAAATGCTGCCGACCTTACCTTCCGATATCACGCTGGTGCGCCCGAGCGATCTGCTGAATGAGCCGCAGGTGGATAGCTCTACGCCGAATTCTGCGCAGCCCACTCCGACGGCGCCGCGTAATCCGTTCCGCGGCGTGAAGCGCTGCGTACCGAAGCAGCCGCTAGAACCGGTCTACGCGACCCGCTTCTTCTCTGTCATCGGAGACAGCATCAGTAACAGTACGCTGGTGAAATACGTCCAGCAGCAGTGGCAGGGATGGGGTAAGAAAGCCTGACGATAATAAGCCACCGTCATGGTGGCTTTTTTCTCACTTTAGTTCGAAAGTGCCATCAAGGATCAGGCTATATATTGTCGGCTGGCCGTTGTTTGAAGTACGGTAAGACCCTTTATAAGACAATTTATATATGCCTATAGGGTCTTCCATAAATTGTTTTTGTATTTCCAGTGAGAAATGCTCATTCATACTATTTTTTAGTAAAAAACGATTTTCACCGAGCACAGGTTGAGATAAAATAATTTCTCTTGAGTGGCTATCGTTTTCAAAATAATAAGAAAAGATATAATCCATTAAAAAATAGTCTATGATTTTATCATGCTTTTGCCAGTATTCTAAAAGCACATTCATTACATTACCGATTAAATAGCCATTTTTCTCGGAAACCAAAAAATAAGTTGTCCAGAAACCGTTGCTAATACTCCCAGAGCAATCTGCTGGAGTGAAACGCAAAGAACAAAATGAGGAATTGGCAAGGTAGGAAGGTAAATCATGAGCCATAAATATGGTAGAGTCAAGCCATACACCGCCATATTCATACAATAAACAGCAACGTAATAAATCAGAGAAGTGAGCTTTACCGATCAATTCAGAATTATATTTCTCAATAATCACATCAGGTAGTGTGATATAATCCGAGAAATTATCTTCAGTAATAATTATAATCTCATATCCATTTGAGTGTTTATAAACAGAGTCGACACAGTGTTTAACTAACTCAGGCGCGTTATCCAGCCCCTGGAACCAGCAGATCCAGATAATGTTTGATTGCATCGGTTCCGCTGTGTGCGAATCGTCAGGTTGAACCTTGAGATCATCAATAATGCTAAAAATCGCTTCTTTTTTCTTCCGCTCAAAATGGCAAGCAGCACGCTGAAAAAGAGAAAAACCCGTTTTGTTGTGCCAGCGCCGGGTTTTCTTGATGAGCTTATTCGTTGCATTGAGATTCATCATTTCACCTAATTAAATTCAGAATAGCTCTTTTAGCGTACGGCGAAACAGTTTCATTTTTAATTTAGCGTCTTTTTTACGCCCGCGTAATAAGAAATTCATGCGCGATGATGTAAAGCCACGAAACGACATAAGTTGGAATAAATTATTACTGCGGGTCACTTCAGACATGTGCCGACGGTATTTAAAATAGAGTTTCCGATACGCATTGTATTTTTTAACCTGCGACGTAATCCGATCGCTCCCGTGTTCAGCATCCACCATCGCAGTACTGAAACTGTATTTGATTCCTGGACCATACTTCAGAATTAATTTAATCCACACATCGCGATCTTGCTGCTGTTTAATTTCAGGGGAAAATCCGCCTACGCCTAACAGTTTTTCTTTTGTGGTCAATACCTGATTGCCAACCACGTTTTCACACAGAATATCCTGCAGCTCAATGATTCGTTTGTCATCAGTTTCCGGATAGGTACGGTGGGTTTTGTCCAACCTGGCGGGCGTGTCCGTCACGAAAGCATACTTATCATCATACCGCTCAGCGAGCTTCTTCAAACGCTCTGGCAGGAAATAATCGTCGTCATCAAGCCCCGTTACAAACACGCCGTGCGAAAGCGCATAGCCCCGGTTACGGCTGAAGTTAGAACCGCTGTTCTTTTCGTTACGCTCGTAGACGAAATGTACAAAGCGCGCCTCACACTCAGCGCGCATACGCTCGATAAGTTGAGGGGTTTTCTCATTGGAGCAGTCATCAACAATAACCAATTCTACTGCGGGATATGTCTGAGCAATAACTGAACGAATTGCGCGTTCCAGCAACGCCTCTCTGTTGTAGGTGGTGATGATGACTGAAATCAGTTCGTTCATGGGATACTCGTCTGGTAAAAGGTATTTCTCCCTCGGAAGAATACCTTTTTCCCGAGGGAGAATCAAAACGGTTACTTAATGACAGTACGATGTTTGTTTTGTTCCAGGAAAACAATCGACATTATCAGCGTCAACATCCACGCAACAGGGGTTGTTTTAGAATAGAACATCACACCACCTACGCCGAACATAACAATCGAAACCAGGAACGCGAAAAGTATAATACTTTTACGTTTACGTAATGCATACCAGCCAAGCGATATCACAAACAGAATATAAAGAAGAACGCCTGAAGGTCCTTTCACTGAAAGCGTTTCGACGATTTCATTATGAAGATGACCGCGGATGTGATCCAGCGCGCCTGACAAGCTTGGGTCTTTATTAACCTCGGCAATTATCTTTGCGTTTCGCTCATCTGTCGACTGCCATAAATAATTATTTTTAGACGCAGCTAATCCCGTTTTCCACATAGCAAAACGAGCCCCAACAGAAGTGGCACTGTTCGCTTTATCATAGGAAACAATGTCATTGTTAAAGTCGTTATAACGCTTTATCAGGCTGTCTTTCATCATAAATGCACCAGCCAGCAACGCGATCAGGAAAACCACAACTCCCTTCCATGGGATATGCTTTTCCTTGTAGAACTTCACTACCAGCAATGCGAAGAAAATAATCGGATAGGTCAGAATGGCTGCTCGAGTTTCTGTCGCCACCAGTACCAGGAAAGTGATAAAAAAATGCCCGAGTACAAACAACTCTTTCCATCTACTTAAACTGTGCTGAAGCACCAGAATCGTGTAGAACGAAATAAATGAAATGGTATAAGCGGCCCCTGTCGCATCCGCCCCACCGGCAAGAGAAAACGTAACCCTTTGGTTACCAAGAAAAATATTTTGGTATCCTGCATAGACAATAATCATCACCTGCAGCGTGATGACCAGCAACATATGGATTTTATTGCTGCCGATTTTGAATTGCTCTCTGCTCACAAGCATGAAGATGGAGAATGCCCCGAAAAGGCAGATTTTCCCGACTTCCAGATAGGCGCGATACGAGTTGATCGCCTCACTGTCAACCTTATACATCCGGTACCAGGCCAAATCGCAAATTCCAATAGCCAGCAGGACCAGACAAAGCCAGAATGCATCGTTCTTTCTGAAGTTTTTAATATCCAATAAGAAAATAACGAATGCTGTCACACCCGCCAGGCCCAAAATTTTGGCGGATAAGTTAGGTGAAACAACGACGCAACCAAAAGCTAAAGCACACAGTCCGAAGAGTAGCTGCAGCAATACAAACTGGACCTTATCTCGTTCTACATTAATCATCATCATTCCATTTACTATAAAGGCAAAGCAGACTAGCACGCTGCTAAAGGCAAGTTTATCGCACCTGTGTTAACGAATATTACGCCAGTCATAGGACTTCCCGGTCGTGTCCAGCACAGTAACGTCCTTATTATAACCAGCGAGCCAGGACTGTACCGACTGAACAGTCTCCCCCTGGCGATGGATTCCAAGCCACAGCTCTGCCAGCGTATTAATATCATCAGCTGACCACACGGTATTGTAATCTCCGGTGTATTGCTTGCTAGAATCCACCTGATTTCCGTACCAGATAAACACGGGGATCTGCAACGCCTCGCGTGGAGGATTAACGTTCCCGTGCGAGTAAGCTACAGCACGTTTCGGATCGCGAATCAAGCCATGATCGGAGAAATACATGACGGATGAGCGCGAGTTCTCCAGCAGGCTAAAAACGTTGCCCATCACTGTGTCTGTGTATCGCACCGAATTGTCATAACAATCATCAGCTTCATTATCACCCTGCAGCACCGCCTGGCTGGCAGGGAAGCGTCGACAGGAAGGTTCGTGACTTCCGTACAAATGCAGAACAATCAGTTTCTTGCCCGGCGTTTTTAACGCATTCCGCAACAGCGGCAGAAGGTCTTCGTCGTAGCCCCCGTCAATCCACTCATGCTGTTTCGTGTTCAGGGCAATTCCGGTAATGACGTTATTATGCGCCCCTCCTTTACCCTGACGACTAAACCAGTACGTATCATATCCCGCTTTGTTAGCGATATTGATGACGTTATCGCCATACTTACGAGGATCTCGTGCATTCACAGTATCGGCGGTCAACGCCAGCGGAACCGCCATAATCGTGACCGGAGCAGGCGTTACAGCATTACGGAACAATAATAGCTGCGATTTTTGCTTCTCCAGCTCCGGTGTCGTATCTCGAGGATAACCATAGATACCCATATTTGCCGTGCGCTCAGACTCACCAATAATCAATACATAGTTTTCGATGCCAGTATCGGATAGCGTGATTTTATAATCAGGAATGTTATTACCGATATTGGCCACCACGGCATTATCTTCGATGGCCTGCATAAAGACTTTAGACGTGCTGACAGGTGTTGCCTGAACCACGCGCTGCGCCAGGCTTTCTACGCTGCTTTTCCTGAGTTGATGCTGCAAGGCCTGACCATAAAAACTCAGCAGCGTGACGGCAAGCGCAATGGCGGGCCAGCGACGAAAACGCGGCGCGACAGGCCATTTCCCGGTATTGGCGGTAAAAATGAAAAACGCCGAGAGGGCGATAAAAATCAGGCAATCGCGCCAGTACAAACCGAGCATCGAACTTGCTTCACCCGGTGTCGTATTAAGTACGCTTAGCGCAAACCCATAGCTAAACGCAGAATTGAAATTACTCCAGGCATATAACTGTAAAGTGATGTCTGCCGCGACTGGAATTAATAAAATAATCGCAAGTACATTTCTGAATATTTTATTGTTTATACATTTTAAAGACAGCAATATCAGTGCGAAAACCAGCGTACGGTTAATTACCGCATTATATTTAGCATGTATAATATTAACGCCAATGACTATTAGCAGGGAAATAAAGAAAGTTAAGAAAGCGGTAAATCGCGAAGGTGTCTCAACCAACTTCTGTGGAAATAGTGTGGACATAATGACCTAATTAGCCTGGCAGAATCTTTCCTGACGCAATCATTTTAACTACTTGAATGAACGTGTGGAGAAGACGGAATGGAGAAAATTTCGCCAAAAGTTAACAAGTAACCTCTGGAAAGTCAAACCGCTAAGAAAGAGCGCTGGCACCCGAAAAAGTGGTGCCAGCAGGCAGATTTAATCCCAGCTCAGAATCACTTTCCCTGACTGGCCGGAACGCATCGCGTCAAAGCCCTGCTGGAACTCATCGATGGAGAAACGGTGAGTAATAATCGGGGACAGATCCAGACCGGACTGAATCAACGCCGCCATCTTGTACCAGGTCTCGAACATCTCACGACCATAGATACCCTTGATGAACAGCCCCTTGAAGATGACTTTGTTCCAGTCGATGGACATATCCGACGGCGGGATACCCAGCATCGCGATACGGCCACCGTGGTTCATGGTGTCGAGCATGGTGCGGAACGCCGGTGGCGCACCGGACATCTCCAGACCCACGTCAAAGCCCTCGGTCATGCCCAGCTCTTCCATCACGTCGGTCAGGCTCTCTTTCGAGACATCCACCGCGCGGGTGACGCCCATTTTGCGCGCCAGCGACAGGCGGTATTCGTTCACGTCGGTGATCACGACGTTGCGCGCACCTACATGCTTCGCCACGGCTGCCGCCATAATGCCGATGGGGCCCGCGCCGGAGACCAGCACGTCTTCACCGACCAGATCGAAGGAGAGCGCCGTGTGCACGGCGTTGCCGAACGGATCGAAGATGGAGGCCAGATCGTCAGAAATATTGTCCGGGATTTTGAAGGCGTTAAAGGCCGGGATCACCAGGTATTCCGCAAAGCAGCCCGGACGGTTCACGCCCACGCCGATGGTATTGCGGCACAGGTGCGTACGCCCGCCGCGGCAGTTACGGCAGTGGCCGCAGGTAATGTGACCTTCACCGGAGACGCGGTCGCCGATTTTGAAGCCTTTCACTTCCTGGCCGATACCCACCACTTCACCGACATATTCGTGACCGACAACCATCGGTACAGGAATGGTTTTCTGCGACCACTGGTCCCAGTTGTAGATGTGAACGTCAGTACCGCAGATAGCCGTTTTACGAATTTTGATCAGCAGATCGTTATGACCGACTTCCGGTTCCGGCACGTCGGTCATCCAAATCCCTTCTTCCGCTTTCAGTTTGGATAACGCTTTCATCACACGTCCTCAGGCAATGACGCCCAGCTGTTTACCGATGCGGGTAAAGGCTTCCACCGCACGTTCAATTTGTTCAGGCGTATGCGCCGCAGACATCTGGGTGCGGATACGCGCCTGACCTTTTGGCACCACCGGGAAGAAGAACCCGGTGACGTAAATCCCTTCTTTCTGCAGTTCGCGGGCAAAGTTCTGCGCCACGACCGCATCACCCAGCATCACCGGAATGATCGCGTGGTCAGCACCGGCAAGGGTGAACCCTGCTGCGCTCATTTTTTCACGGAACAGACGCGCGTTGGACCACAGGCGGTCGCGCAGTTCAGCGCCGGACTCCACCATCTCCAGCACTTTGATGGAGGCGGCAACAATCGCCGGTGCCAGGGAGTTGGAGAACAGATACGGACGCGAGCGCTGGCGCAGCCACTCCACCACCTCTTTACGCGCAGCGGTATAGCCGCCGGATGCGCCGCCGAGCGCTTTGCCCAGCGTGCCGGTGATGATGTCCACGCGGCCCATTACGTCGCAGTATTCGTGTGAGCCGCGGCCGTTTTCGCCGACAAAACCGACCGCGTGAGAGTCATCGACCATCACCAGCGCGTCGTATTTATCCGCCAGGTCACACACGCCCTTCAGGTTGGCGATCACGCCGTCCATGGAGAATACGCCGTCGGTGGCGATCAGCACATGGCGAGCGCCCGCTTCACGGGCCTCTTTCAGGCGCGCTTCCAGCTCAACCATGTCGTTGTTGGCGTAGCGAAAACGCTTCGCTTTACACAAGCGTACGCCGTCGATGATGGAGGCGTGGTTCAGGGCGTCGGAGATAATCGCATCTTCTGCGCCGAGCAGGGTCTCGAACAGGCCGCCGTTGGCGTCGAAGCAGGAGGAGTAGAGAATCGCGTCTTCCATTCCGAGGAAGTTCGCCAGCTTTTGCTCAAGCTGCTTGTGGCTGTCCTGGGTACCGCAGATAAAGCGTACTGAGGCCATACCAAAACCGTGGGTATCCATGCCGTTTTTTGCCGCGGCAATCAGCTCAGGGTGATTCGCAAGACCTAAGTAGTTGTTCGCACAAAAGTTGATCACATGGCTGCCGTCGGCAACGGTGATGTCCGCCTGCTGTGCAGACGTGATAATACGCTCTTCCTTGAACAACCCTTCCGCACGTGCGGTCTCAAGGTCGCTGTTTAACTGTTTGTAAAAATCACCACGCATTGCAATTCTCCAGACTCGGCAAATTTCGGGACATATTACCCAAACCTATAGTTCATGACGAGATGACACGTCATCTCTTGTCGTTTTTGCAGCATAAATCACGTGTACCCTTGCGCTATGTCGGTGAATGGCTGAAGGGCAGCCATACTAATGATATGATAGAAACATTAGCGTCCGGGATTGTCCCCGGGCTCCACACTTCAAAGGTTACAGTTATGATCATCGTTACCGGCGGCGCAGGCTTTATCGGCAGCAATATTGTTAAGGCTCTCAATGACAAAGGCATCACCGACATCCTGGTGGTTGACAACCTGAAAGACGGCACCAAGTTCGTTAACCTGGTGGATCTGAACATCGCTGACTACATGGATAAAGAAGACTTCCTTATCCAGATTATGGCGGGCGAAGAGTTCGGCGAAATCGAAGCCATCTTCCACGAAGGTGCGTGTTCTTCCACCACCGAGTGGGACGGCAAGTACATGATGGACAACAACTATCAGTACTCCAAAGAGATCCTGCACTACTGCCTGGAGCGTGAAATTCCGTTCCTGTATGCCTCTTCTGCCGCCACTTACGGCGGGCGCACCTCGGACTTCATCGAGTCCCGCGAATATGAGCAGCCGCTGAACGTCTACGGCTACTCCAAATTCCTGTTCGACGAATATGTGCGTCAGGTTCTGCCAGAAGCGAACTCGCAGATCGTCGGCTTCCGCTACTTCAACGTCTACGGACCGCGCGAAGGCCACAAAGGCAGCATGGCAAGCGTGGCGTTCCACCTGAACACCCAGCTGAATAACGGTGAAAGTCCAAAACTCTTCGAAGGCAGCGACGGCTTTAAGCGCGACTTCGTTTACGTGGGCGACGTGGCAGCCGTAAACCTGTGGTTCTGGGAAAACGGCGTGTCCGGCATCTTCAACCTGGGTACCGGCCGCGCAGAGTCCTTCCAGGCGGTGGCTGACGCCACGCTGGCGTACCATAAAAAAGGCAGCATCGAGTACATTCCGTTCCCGGACAAGCTGAAAGGCCGCTATCAGGCGTTCACCCAGGCTGACCTGACTAACCTGCGCGCAGCGGGTTATGACAAGCCGTTCAAAACCGTTGCCGAAGGCGTAACGGAGTATATGGCCTGGCTGAACCGCGACGCGTAAGTATGAAGATTCTGGTGATCGGCCCGTCATGGGTGGGCGACATGATGATGTCGCAAAGTCTCTATCGCACGCTCAAGGCGCGCTATCCCCAGGCGATAATCGACGTGATGGCACCCGCGTGGTGCCGTCCGCTGTTATCGCGTATGCCGGAAGTGAATGAAGCGATCCCGATGCCGCTCGGCCACGGGGCGCTTGAAATTGGCGAACGCCGCAAGCTCGGCCATAGCCTGCGCGAGAAGCGGTATGACCGCGCGTATGTTCTGCCCAACTCCTTTAAATCTGCCCTGGTGCCCTTCTTTGCGGGCATTCCGCATCGCACCGGCTGGCGCGGCGAAATGCGCTACGGCCTGCTGAACGATGCGCGCGTGCTGGATAAAGCGGCCTGGCCATTAATGGTGGAGCGCTACGTGGCGCTGGCCTATGACAAAGGCGTGATGCGCAGCGCGAAAGACCTGCCGCAGCCGCTGCTCTGGCCCCAGCTTCAGGTTAACGACGGTGAAAAATCCCAGACCTGCAGCGCGTTTGGCCTTTCGGCTGAACGTCCGATGATTGGCTTCTGCCCTGGCGCCGAGTTCGGCCCGGCAAAACGCTGGCCGCACTACCACTATGCAGAGCTGGCGAAACAGCTGATCGACGAAGGCTACCAGATTGTCCTGTTCGGTTCGGCAAAAGACCATGAGGCGGGCAACGAAATTCTCGCGACGCTCAGTAATGAACAGCAGGCCTGGTGCCGCAACCTGGCGGGAGAAACGCAGCTTGAGCAGGCGGTTATCCTGATTGCTGCCTGCCACGCTGTGGTTACCAACGATTCAGGCCTGATGCACGTCGCTGCTGCGCTCAACCGTCCGCTGGTGGCGCTGTATGGGCCAAGCAGCCCGGACTTTACGCCTCCGCTTTCCCATAAAGCGCGCGTTATTCGCCTGATCACCGGCTACCACAAGGTGCGCAAAGGCGATGCCGCTGAAGGTTATCATCAGAGCCTGATCGACATTACCCCGCAGCGCGTTCTTGAAGAGCTTAACGAACTGCTGTTGAGCGAAGAAGGATAACGAATGCGGGTATTGATCGTTAAAACCTCCTCAATGGGTGATGTTCTGCACACGCTGCCGTCGCTGACGGACGCCATGCGGGCCATTCCCGGCATCCGTTTTGACTGGGTGGTGGAAGAGGGCTTCGCGCAGATCCCCACCTGGCATGAAGCGGTTGACCGCGTGATCCCGGTGGCGATTCGCCGCTGGCGGAAAGCGTGGTTCTCCGCGCCGATTAAAGCCGAACGCAAAGCCTTCCGCGAGGCGGTGCGGGCACAGCATTACGACGCCATCATTGACGCGCAGGGGCTGGTCAAAAGCGCCGCGCTGGTGACGCGACTGGCGCGCGGCGTAAAGCACGGCATGGACTGGCAAACCGCCCGCGAACCGCTGGCGAGCCTGTTTTATAACCGCCGCCATCACATCGCGAAGCAGCAGCACGCGGTGGAACGTACCCGAGAGCTGTTTGCCAAAAGCCTGGGCTATGCGAAACCGGAAACCCAGGGCGACTATGCGATTTCCCGGCATTTCCTGCACACCTCATCGCAGGAAAGCGATCCTTATCTGATTTTCCTTCACGCGACAACCCGCGATGACAAGCACTGGCCGGAAGCGCACTGGCGCGAACTGATCGGCCTGCTGGGGAGTGAGGGGTTACGTATCAAACTCCCGTGGGGTGCACCGCACGAAGAGTCGCGGGCCAAACGCCTGGCGGCAGGGTTTGATTATGTGGACGTTCTGCCGCGCATGAAGCTGGATGGCGTCGCTCAGGCGCTGGCAGGCGCTACGGCAGTGGTCTCCGTGGATACGGGACTCAGCCACCTGACGGCGGCGCTGGACCGTCCTAATATTACGCTTTACGGCCCAACGGACCCGGGGCTTATCGGCGGCTATGGAAAAAATCAATATATCTGCCGCCCGGAACACTCATCGCAGCTGAGCGACCTCAGCGCCGCTGCGGTATTTGCGCAATTAGAGCCTTTGCTGGCAGCAGAGAGAGCCTATGTCTGATTTTTTCTCAGCGGAGCGCCCGCCAAAGCGCGTGATGATTATTAAGCTTCGTCACCACGGTGACGTTTTGCTTACCTCGCCGGTTTTTACCGTGCTGAAAAAGAACTGGCCGAACGTGGAAGTCGATGCGCTGGTTTATGACGATACCCAGGCGATGCTGACCAGCCACCCGCATATCGACCAGGTGCACACTATTGGGCGCAACTGGCGCAAGAAGGGCTGGTTTGAACAATTCCGCCTCTACCGCGCCCTGCTGAACACCCTGAAAGGCCGTCAGTATGACGTGCTGATTAACCTGACCGAACACTGGCACGGCGCGCGTCTGGCGCGTCGCCTGAAACCGCGCGTCTCCGTCGGCTTTAAGCCGGATAAGCGCGGGGGCCTGGCGCGTCGCCGCTGGGTGAAATCGTTCACCACGCTCTATCCGGCGATTCAGGACAACAGCCGTCATATGGTGGAGGTTAATCTGGATGCCCTGCGCCGGATCGGCATTCATCCGCAGTCCGATGAAGACAAACATACGCTTTTTGTGCCCGGTGACGCGGCAGAAGCCTCTGTGGCCGAAAAACTGGCCGGGTTTGGGCTCACGAGTAAATCCTACATTCTGGTTCACCCGACCTCGCGCTGGATGTTTAAGGCCTGGGATATCAAAAAGCTGGCAGCGACCATTGATAACCTGGCGGCGCGCGGCCTGCCGATCGTCCTCTCCGCCGCGCCGTCAAAAGAAGAGAAGGCCTATATGGATGAGCTGCGCGCAGCCCTCACCCAGCCGGTCTTTGATTTAAGCGGTCAGCTGAACCTGAAAGAGCTGGGTGCGCTCATGAAGCACGCCCGGGTGTACTTCGGCGTGGATTCCATGCCAATGCATCTTGCGAGCGCCGTCGGTACGCCAACCGTCGCCATCTTTGGCCCTACCGGCGCCATCAAATGGGCGCCGTGGGGGGTAAATTATCGCGTAATCGTTGCCGGGTTTACCTGCCAGCCGTGCGGCAAAGCGGGCTGCGGAGACAGCGGTGTCTCTGACTGCATCACGGCCATCACCCCACAGCAGGTGCTGAGCGCCATTGATACGATGCTTCTGGAAACGGAAACACCTGCATGAAGCTGGCTATTGTCCGACAGACCTACAACCCCAACGGTGGCGCAGAGCGTTTTGTCTCACGTGCGCTAAACGTGCTGGCGCAGGATACCTCCCTTGATGTCACGCTGATTGCTCGCCAGTGGGAGGATGCCGCAGGCTGGAAAACGCTGACGGTCAATCCGCCGTTTCGTAATCGCATCGCGCGTGAATCCGGTTTTGCCCTCGAAGCCGCCGCGCATTTTGCGCAGTTTGATATTGTGCAAAGCCACGAACGCATACCGGGAGCCACCATCTTCCGGGCGGGCGACGGTGTTCACGCCACCTGGCTTGAGCAATATGGCCGCATTCTGTCGCCGCTGGCGCGCTGGGCGCAATCTCTGAGCCGCTATCACCGCTACATTCTGCAGGCCGAGGCGCAGATGTTTACCCATCCGCAGCTGCGCAAGGTGATCTGTAATTCGAAGATGGTGCGCGATGATATCGCGCGGCGCTTCGGGCTGCCGGACGACAAGCTGACGGTGATCTACAACGGCGTGGACACCGTTCAGTTTAGCCCTGAGGTCCGCGCCCTTTCGCAGCGTGATGTCCTGGGTATTCCTCCTGACGCACCGGTGCTGGCGTATGTTGGGTCAGGCTTCAGCCGTAAAGGCGTCGCCACCGCGCTGCGCGCCATTGTGTCGCATCCTGACGTCTGGCTGCTGATTGCCGGCCGCGATAAACATGCGCGGAAGTTCGAAAAGCTGGCGCAGGCGCTGGGGATTTCCTCACGAGTGAAGTTCCTGGGCCCCGTTGCCAACGTGCGTGAAGTCTATGGCACGGCGGATGCCCTTATCCTGCCGACGCTGTACGATCCCTTCCCGAACGTCTGCGTGGAAGCGCTGGCCTGTGGTTTGCCGCTGCTTACCAGCCACGGCTGCGGCGCGGCGGAGTGGATAACCGAGGGTCATAACGGCTGGGTGCGGGACGCGCTGGACAGCGAAGGCTACCAGCAGGCCATCTCGCTGTGGCTGAAAGGCCGTGAACAGGGTGTCGATTACTCCGCCGCTGCGCGTGCAACCGCCGAGCCCTTCACCCTGGACAGAATGGCGAAAGAGCTACAGGCGCTTTATCGTGATTTGCTGCGCTGAGCGACATCGGAGAAGACTTTCTCCATCGCGTCCAGCATACATTCGCGGGTAAAGTGCGTGCTCAGGTAGTCATATCCCTGTTGCGCGAGCGTCTCACGAAGGGCTGAGTCGTCATAGAGTTTCATTATGGCATCGCGCAGCGCGTTTTCGTCGCGCTGCGCGACCAGCACTCCCGTCTGCCCGTTAATCACCGCATCTCCCGTTCCACCCGCATCCGTCGCAATGGTGGCAATACGGGTGGCAAACGATTGCAGCACGCCCTGCGGAACACCTTCCATATCGTGCGAAGGGCTGAGCGCAATATCAAAGGCCGGGAACCAGCGTTCCGGATCGGATTGATGTCCCGCCATGACCACGCGCTGCTGTAACCCCAGGGCGGTGATTTCCTGTTCCAGCGTCGCTTTGTGCGGACCTTCGCCGACAATCGCCAGCTTGATGTGTGGATTGTCAATTTTCGCCAGGGCGCGCAGCAGTACGCTATGGCCTTTGTTCGGGCGTAAATGCGATACCACGCCCAGCCAGAAATCGTCCTGCGACAAACCACAATGAACCCGGGCCTGGTGCTTATCTCCCGGATGGAAACGCTGCGTATCGACACCGCTTGGCACCGACGTACTCTGAGACATCGGCACGCCAATATCTGCCACCTGATGGCGCAGCGCCTCGCCGGTGGTCACGATATGCGCGCAGGCCGTGCGGAAGAGCCAGCGGGTCGTCCAGTTGTTGCGCGGTACGCCGGACGCATGACGGGTTCTCACCAGTGGTACAGGGTTGGACAGCGTCAGATTCGCCAGCGCCACCAGCCAGGTATCGGCAGAGTTATGGCTGTTGATGACGTCAATCGAGTGACGGTTATCCTTCATCCAGCGACGCAGCACCTGCAGGTTTTTAAGGTTCTTACGCTTTAACGGCATCGTGACTACCATCAAACCGGCATTGCGTGCCAGCGCGTGGAGCGGCGCAGTTTCCGGACAAAGGAGAGTCACCTGATGGCCACGCTGAATCATCCCAAGCGATTCGTTGATAATGCGCAGAGGCTGCCCGCCTTTGCCGCCGTCTGCTTCAGTGTGAACAATATGCATATATTTCCTGTTAAAAATCTCGCCCGCGTGACGCTAATTTTCCACCTGAAACGATCTTTGTCCCTCCAGGCATATGTTTTTAGTATCCACCAGATATAATACAGCGCGAATGGTACCACCATAATGGGTGGCCTGCCCTGAACACAACGGAGAAAGCATGTCCGACAAACCTTTATTGAGCCTCGTGGTCGCCGTTTATAACGGTGAAAAATTCCTCAATGCATTTTTCGACAGCATTAAAGCTCAACATTTGGACAGTCTGGAACTGGTCGTTGTGAACGACGGGTCAAGCGACAGCTCCTCCACCATCATTGCGCAGTACGCCAGCGAATTCCCCTTCTACAAAGTTATCGATCAGGCCAATCAGGGCGTGTCGGCCGCGCGTAATACCGGCCTGGCGGTGGCAACGGGCGAATACGTCGCCTTCCCGGACATCGACGACGTGATTTATCCGGGCATGTACCCGCGCCTGCTTGAGATGGCCAAAAAGAACGATCTTGATGTCGCGACCTGCAACGGTACCTATATCTACGACGACGGACGCCCGTCGAAAAAGATCTTCCCGTCCGACAAGCTGCAGTCCACCGACGTGCTGGACGGCCCAACCTGGCTTCAGCGCGCGCTTTCATCACGAAAGTTCCTGCACGTGACCTGGCTCAATATCTACCGTCATGCTTTCATCAAGGAGCAGGGCTTCACCTTTGAACACGGTCTGCGCCACCAGGATATCCCCTGGACCACTGAAGTGCTGCTGACCGCCAAACGCGTGCAGTACACCGACGAAACCTTTTACGATTACCTGATCCACTCGGCCTCGGTGTCGCACACGCCGGGAACGGACGACACGCGAATGCGCAACGCCCGCCACTACATGAAAATCCTCGAAATGCTGGATGCAATCAACCAGCGTTACCCGGATGCGGTGCGCCATGTGCCGGCCTGCCAGTGGCAGATTGCCAAAGAGGGTCTGGGCATTCTTCACGCCATTAACAACATCGGCGATCAGAGCAAAAAGCGTGAAATCATCCGCGAGCTGTTTGACCGCGGGATCTGGTCGCTAATCTGGAAAAACGCCCGTGGGCTGCGCCAGCACTGGCGCCTGGGACGCCGTTATTTCCGTCTGAAACGGTATCTGGCATAAGAGATAGCTTTACCTGGCTTAAATGCTTAGAATTTGCCCGCCGAAACTAAAAAAACGGATAATCGCTTGGAATTGTTGTATACCGCCCTGCTCTACATTATTCAGCCACTGGTGTGGCTGAGACTGTTGCTTCGTAGCCGGAAAGCGCCTGCGTATCGTAAACGCTGGGCTGAACGCTATGGCTTCTGCCGCAATAAAGTCGCACCGGACGGTATTTTGCTGCATTCCGTTTCTGTGGGTGAAACGCTGGCGGCGATCCCGCTGGTTCGCGCCCTGCGTCACCGCTACCCGTCGCTGCCGATCACCGTCACGACGATGACGCCAACCGGCTCGGAGCGCGCGTTATCCGCTTTCGGCAAAGACGTTCATCACGTCTATCTCCCTTACGATCTCCCCTGCGCCATGAATCGTTTCCTGAATACCGTTCGCCCGAAGCTGGTGATTGTGATGGAAACCGAACTGTGGCCGAACATGATTTCCGCCCTGCATGCCCGTAAAATTCCGCTGGTGATTGCCAACGCGCGGCTGTCAGAGCGCTCGGCGAAAGGTTACGGCAAGCTGGGTAAATTTATGCGCCGCCTGCTGAGCAAGATCACCCTGATTGCCGCGCAGAATGAAGAAGATGCGGCACGCTTTATCTCTCTGGGCCTCAAACGCAACCAGCTTGCGGTGACGGGCAGCCTGAAATTTGATATTTCGGTTACCCCTGAACTCGCCGCCCGCGCCATCACGCTTCGCCGCCAGTGGGCCCCGCGTCGTCAGGTCTGGATTGCGACCAGTACCCATGACGGTGAAGAAGAGATCATCCTGCAGGCGCACCGCAAGCTGCTGGAAAGCTTCCCTGATTTACTGCTAATCCTCGTGCCCCGCCATCCGGAACGTTTTAAAGATGCCCGTGAAATGGTGCAAAAAGGCGGTTTCAGCTTCACGCTGCGCAGCAGCGGGGAGATCCCGTCTGGCAGCACCCAGGTGGTGATTGGCGATACGATGGGCGAACTGATGCTGCTCTACGGCATTGCTGACCTCGCGTTTGTCGGCGGAAGCCTGGTGGAACGCGGAGGCCATAACCCGCTCGAGCCAGCAGCCCACGCGATTCCGGTGCTGATGGGGCCGCACACATTTAACTTCAAAGATATCTGCGCGAAATTACAGCAGGCCGATGGTTTAATTACCGTGACCGATGCGGATTCGGTAGTCAAAGAGGTCTCAACCCTTCTGACTGACGAAGATTATCGCCTGTGGTACGGGCGACATGCGGTCGAAGTGCTGCACCAGAACCAGGGTGCCCTGACCCGTCTGCTGCAACTTCTGCAACCTTACCTGCCCCAGCGGAGCCACTGATGTCAACGCGTCTGTCGGTCGTGATGATCGCCAAAAACGCCGCCGACCTGCTTCCGGACTGCCTGGCGTCGGTTGCCTGGGCTGACGAGACAGTCATTCTTGATTCCGGAAGTACGGACAACACGGTGGACGTTGCCCGGGCAGCGGGCGCAAAAGTCTTTATCGATACTGACTGGCAAGGCTATGGCCTCCAGCGCCAGCGCGCGCAGGGGTTTGCCACCGGAGATTATGTCCTGATGCTCGATACTGACGAACGTATTACGCCAGAACTTCAGCAGGCCATTCAGGCGGTGCTTTCCTCACCTCAACCTGGTGCTGTATACAGCATTGCCCGCCGCAACTACTTCCTTGGCCGTTTTATGCGCCACAGCGGCTGGTATCCTGACCGCGTGACGCGCCTCTACGAGCGCGAGCGGTATCAGTACAACGACAATCTGGTGCATGAATCTCTGGCCTGCGACAACGCCCAGATCATCCCCCTGACGGGCGATTTGCTGCACCTGACCTGCCGCGATTTCGCAAGCTTCCAGCGCAAACAGCTCAACTATGCCACCGCATGGGCGCAGGAGCGTTACCAGCGCGGCAAGAAGGCCTCGCTGACCGGAATCTTCACCCACACGCTGGGCGCGTTCCTGAAAACGCTGCTGCTGCGTGGTGGCGTGCTGGACGGTAAGCAGGGCTGGTTACTTGCGGTAGTCAATGCCCAGTATACTTTCAACAAATACACCGAGCTGTGGGCGCTCTGCCGCGGCTACTCAGAGAAAACGTGAGCCATGAGCACAAAAGCGATTTATCCGGGTACCTTCGATCCGATCACCAACGGTCATCTTGATATCATCACCCGTGCGGCGTGCATGTTTGACAAGGTGATCCTGGCCATTGCCGCCAGCCCCAGCAAAAAGCCGATGTTTGACCTCCACGAGCGCGTGCAGCTCGCCACCGATGCCATTTCGCACCTGCCGAATGTTGAGGTTGTCGGATTCAGCGACCTGATGGCGAACTTCGCCCGGGCCCAGCAGGCGAACATTCTGATCCGCGGTTTACGCGCGGTGGCAGACTTCGAATATGAGATGCAGCTGGCGCACATGAACCGCCACCTGATGCCGGAGCTGGAGAGCGTGTTCCTGATGCCCTCCAAAGAGTGGTCGTTTATCTCGTCCACGCTGGTAAAAGAGGTGGCGCGACATCACGGGGACGTTACCCATTTCCTGCCGGTTAACGTCCACCAGGCGTTGATGGAAAAGCTCAAGTAGCCCTATTTCTGGCACTGACGGCAGTAGAACGTGGCGCGCTGGGCGTGTTTCGTGGCAATAATGGGTGTGCCGCAGACTCTGCACGGTTCGCCCTTACGGCCATACACCTGCAGCTCCTGGGCAAAATAGCCCGGCTTGCCGTCACTTTGCAGGAAGTCCTTCAGCGTTGTCCCCCCCTGCTCAATTGAGCGCAGCAATACGGCTTTAATCACCCGGACCAGCAGCTCGCACTCCTGCGCCGACAGCGACGAGGCCAGCCGATCGGGGTGGATCCCGGCCGCAAACAGCGATTCGCTGGCGTAGATATTCCCCACGCCGACCACCAGCTTGTTATCCATCAGCCAGGGCTTAATCGGGCTTTTCTTCTTCGCGCACTTCGCCTTGAGGTATTCCGCGTTAAACGCGTCTGAGAGCGGCTCCGGGCCCAGATGCGCCAGCACGTTATGCCCTTCCAGCTCCTTCGTCCACAGCCACGCGCCAAAGCGCCGTGGATCGGTGTAACGGAGCACTTTGCCGTTGCTCATCACCAGATCCACGTGGTCGTGCTTTTCCGCAGGCAGTTCTTCGGTAAGAACGCGCAGGCTCCCGGACATCCCCAGGTGGATAATGATCCAGCCGTCGGGCAGCTCCAGCAGCAGGTATTTCGCGCGGCGCTGCACGCTAAGGACGGGTTTATCGCTCAGGGCATGGATCTCATCGGACACCGGCCAGCGCAGACGCCCGTTACGGACAACCGCGTGAAGAATCGTCGCGCCGACCAGATGGGGCTCAATGCCGCGACGGCTGGTTTCTACCTCAGGTAATTCAGGCATGGTTCCTCCGTTGAGATACAGAATGCAAAAAACCCCGCAGTTGCGGGGTTTTTCGATACAAGGAGACTAAAATTATTTGATTTTAGCTTCTTTGTACAGTACGTGCTGGCGTACAACTGGATCGAATTTTTTCAGTTCCAGTTTTTCCGGCTTAGTACGTTTGTTCTTCGTGGTGGTGTAGAAGTGACCTGTACCAGCAGAAGAAACCAGCTTGATTTTCTCGCGAATACCTTTAGCCATGATTTATTTCCTCTTTAAGTACTTAGTACTTTTCGCCACGGGCACGCAGTTCAGACAGAACTGTATCGATGCCTTTCTTATCGATTACACGCATACCTTTAGCAGATACGCGCAGGGTGACAAAACGCTTCTCGCTCTCAACCCAGAAACGGTGAGAGTGCAGGTTCGGCAGGAAACGGCGTTTAGTCGCGTTCAGTGCGTGGGAACGGTTGTTACCGGTCACCGGACGCTTGCCAGTAACTTGGCAGACTCGGGACATGTCTATTCTCCAAAAATCAAATTAGCTCGAGCTTCGTATGGGGTATCGGCGCCTCGTCAGGCTTTACAGCCCGGTCATCGCATAGTTCTAAGTGAACTCTCGATTGCCAGGCCCAAATGCCAAACCCGAGATTCTCAAAGGTGGCGTAGTATACGCTGACTCGGCGGTGTGCTCAAGTCCCGAACAGACAAAGATCCCGATGGATCGCGAGAAATAGCCTAAATCCAGCCATGTTCTGCAAAAGAAATGTACTCTCCGCGGCCAATTATCAGATGGTCCAGCACACGAATGTCCATGAATTGACAGCATTTGATAATGCGCTCGGTGATTTCTTTGTCCGCTCTGCTCGGTTCTGCACAGCCTGAGGGGTGATTATGCGCGAGGATCACGCCCGCTGCATTCACTTTTATCGCTTCCCGCACAATTTCTCGCGGATGCACCTCAACGTGGCTTAACGTACCGGCAAAGAGGCAGCTATGTTTCAGTACCCGGTTTCTGTTATCGACAAAGATCACCATAAAGATCTCGCGCTCGATATCGGTTAACTGGCTTTGCAGGTATTCACGCGTCATCGCTGGCGTCAGGATCGGATCGTCCTTCTCCATGCGGACATTGTAAAAACGGCGGGCAAGTTCAGCAATGGCCCGCAACTGGGCATATTTCGCCACACCGATCCCTTCTACGTGCTTAAACTGCGCCAGTTCGGCGGTCAGCAAACCGTGCAGAGAACCGAAATGTACGATCAGCTCTTTTGCCAGCGTAAATACCGTTTTACCGGGCGTTCCGGTACGTAAAAAGAGCGCCAGCAGTTCATCATCTTTTAACAGGGTGACGTCATAGCGCAGCAGTTTTTCGCGCGGCAGCAGCGGCTCATCCTCTTCTTCCATGCTCTTTCTCCCTTTTTTAACCGCATGCTGCCACAGGCCAGTCAGGCACTCGACGACCACGTTGCGTTCTTGCGTAGCGCCTCGCAAAGTGGTCGAAGGACAAAATCACCCCGTTTTGGGGATTGTGATAAAATGCCCGCTCTCTGGTGAACCCCAACAGGAAAGAATCATGATGAGCCTGGCCGGTAAAAAAATCGTTCTTGGCGTGAGCGGCGGTATTGCTGCCTACAAAGCGCCGGAGCTGGTGCGTCGTCTGCGCGAGCGCGGGGCAGATGTACGGGTCGCGATAACCGAAGGCGGTAAAGCCTTTATCACTCCTCTGAGCCTGCAGGCCGTTTCAGGATACCCGGTATCTGACAGCCTGCTCGATCCGGCCGCCGAAGCCGCGATGGGCCATATTGAGCTTGGGAAATGGGCAGACCTGGTTATCCTCGCGCCCGCCACGGCTGATTTAATCGCCCGGGTAGCGGCCGGTATGGCAAACGACCTGGTCTCCACCATTTGTCTGGCCACACCTGCGCCTGTTGCCGTCGTGCCTGCCATGAACCAGCAGATGTACCGTAACGCGGCTACGCAGCACAATCTTGAGACGCTGGCCTCACGCGGCCTGCTTATCTGGGGTCCGGACAGCGGCAGCCAGGCATGCGGCGATGTTGGCCCGGGCCGCATGCTTGATCCGCTGACGATTGTTGATATGGCCGCGGCCCACTTTTCGCCTGTCAACGATCTGCAACATCTCAACATCATGATAACCGCGGGCCCCACGCGCGAGCCGCTGGATCCGGTGCGCTACATTACCAACCATAGCTCCGGCAAAATGGGCTTTGCGATTGCCGCCGCCGCCGCGAAGCGTGGTGCGAACGTCACGCTGGTGAGCGGCCCGGTCTCTCTGCCTACCCCTGCGTGTGTGAAGCGAATTGACGTTACCACCGCGCTGGAGATGGAAGCCGCCGTGCAGGCACATGCGCAAAGCCAGCAGATTTTTATCGGCTGTGCGGCCGTGGCAGACTATCGTGCTGAGACGATCGCCGAGGCTAAAATTAAAAAGCAAGGCGATGAATTAACACTAAAAATGGTGAAAAACCCGGACATTGTTGCCGGTGTCGCCGCACTAAAAAGCCACCGTCCATACGTTGTTGGGTTTGCCGCAGAAACGAATAATGTGGAAGAATATGCCCGGCAAAAACGTACCCGCAAAAACCTCGATTTGATTTGCGCGAACGACGTATCGCTGGCCACACAAGGATTTAACAGCGACAGCAACGCACTGCACCTTTTCTGGCAGGATGGAGATAAAGTCTTACCGCTTGAGCGCAAGGAACTCCTGGGCCAACATTTACTCGACGAGATCGTTACCCGTTATGATGAAAAAAATCGACGTTAAGATTCTGGACCCGCGTGTTGGCGAGCAATTCCCGCTGCCAACCTATGCCACCTCCGGCTCTGCCGGTCTTGACCTGCGCGCCTGTCTCGATGACGCCGTAGAACTGGCTCCGGGTGCCACGACCCTGGTTCCGACTGGCCTGGCGATTCACATTGCTGACCCGTCGCTGGCAGCGGTTATCCTGCCGCGTTCTGGCCTGGGCCATAAGCACGGCGTTGTGCTGGGTAACCTGGTGGGCCTGATCGACTCCGACTATCAGGGTCAACTGATGGTCTCCGTCTGGAACCGTGGTCAGGACAGCTTCACCATTGAACCGGGCGAGCGTATCGCACAGATGGTCTTTGTACCGGTGGTACAGGCAGAATTTAACCTGGTGGCAGACTTTGACGCCACCGACCGTGGCGAAGGCGGCTTCGGCCATTCCGGGCGCAAATAACGGCCCGACAAACACGTATCTCACAGCGTCATAATGCAATAACAAACCGCAAACGTCCGTTTGCGGTCGCTGTGTGGATGCCAGCCTGGCAAGTGCTTATTTTCAGGGGTATTTTGTAACATGGCAGAAAAACAAACCGCGAAAAGGAATCGTCGCGAAGAAATACTTCAATCTCTGGCTCTGATGCTTGAATCCAGCGATGGCAGTCAACGCATCACCACCGCTAAACTGGCCGCCTCCGTAGGCGTGTCTGAGGCGGCGCTGTACCGTCATTTTCCGAGCAAGACCCGGATGTTCGACAGTCTGATCGAGTTTATTGAAGACAGCCTGATCACGCGCATCAACCTGATTCTGAAAGACGAAAAAGACACTACCGCGCGTCTGCGTCTGATAGTGCTGTTAATCCTGGGCTTCGGTGAACGCAATCCGGGCTTAACCCGTATCCTGACCGGCCACGCGCTGATGTTTGAGCAGGACAGACTCCAGGGCCGCATTAACCAGCTTTTCGAACGCATTGAAGCGCAGCTGCGCCAGGTTCTGCGCGAGAAGAAAATGCGTGAGGGTGAAGGATACAGCATTGATGAAACGCTGCTGGCGAGCCAGATTCTGGCGTTTTGTGAAGGGATGCTTTCCCGCTTCGTGCGCAGCGAGTTCAAATACCGCCCAACGGACGATTTTGACGCCCGCTGGCCGTTAGTGGCAGCACAATTACAGTAACGCGATCGCCGGATGGCGGCTTCGCCTTATCCGGCCTACGAACGGGTAGGCCCGGTAAGCACAACGCCACCGGGCAATGCAATTAAACCCCGAATTCTTCGCGATACGCTTTTACCGCTGCCAGATGGTCCGCCATCTCAGGCTTCTCTTCCAGATACGCAATCAGATCTTTCAGGGTGATTATTGACGTCACAGTGCAGTTGTAATCCCGCTCCACTTCCTGAATGGCGGAAATTTCTCCACGACCACGCTCCTGACGATCCAGCGAAATCAACACGCCAGCCAGCGTTGCACCGTTGGCCTGGATAATCTCCATTGATTCGCGGATCGCCGTGCCCGCGGTGATCACATCGTCCACCAGCATGACGCGGCCCTGCAGCGCGCTGCCGACCAGATTCCCGCCTTCACCGTGGGTTTTGGCTTCTTTGCGGTTAAAGCAGTACGGCACGTCGCGATCATGATGTTCCGCCAGCGCCACCGCGGTAGTGGTCGCAATCGGAATGCCTTTATAGGCCGGGCCAAATAGC
Source organism: Enterobacter sp. 5-4 (assembly GCF_000612205.1). Classification (NCBI taxonomy): domain Bacteria; kingdom Pseudomonadati; phylum Pseudomonadota; class Gammaproteobacteria; order Enterobacterales; family Enterobacteriaceae; genus Enterobacter; species Enterobacter sp. 5-4. The sequence continues at coordinate 107,179 of NZ_JFHW01000006.1, forward strand.
AGGTCAAAATCAATCCCGGAATCCACCAGCGCTTCGGCATAGAAACGGCCTAACAGTGCCAGATCGCGCCCGGTATTAAACAGCCCGGCGTTGAAGAAATAAGGACTTTTACGCCCGGATTTCAGCGTAAATTCGCCAAACTTAAGTACCTGCTTGTTAAGCGCAAACTCAATAAACTGGCGCTGATACGATTTCATGGATTAGCTCCTTTGGTTTTTCTGTCTTACAGGCAAAAAAAAGGCGACTCATTGGTCGCCTTTAAAATCAATTTTCTAACGCCGCTTTCTGCGTCGTGACAATGGATTCGATTCCCCCTCGGGCCAACGCCAGCAGGGAGAGAAGCTCTTCGTGGGTGAACGGCTCGCCTTCTGCCGTGCCCTGCACCTCAATGATGCGACCGTCTTCGGTCATCACCACGTTCATGTCTGTCTCTGCAGCGGAATCTTCAACGTATTCCAGATCGCAAAGCGCTTCACCGTTAACGATGCCTACGGAGACCGCCGCAACCATGCCTTTCATTGGATTGGTTTTCAGCTTACCGGCTGCAACCAGCTTGTTCAGAGCATCTGCCAGCGCTACACAGGCGCCGGTAATAGAGGCCGTACGCGTGCCACCATCGGCCTGAATCACGTCGCAGTCCAGGGTAATCGTGAATTCGCCGAGGGTTTTCAGATCAACGGCGGCGCGCAGCGCACGCGCGATCAGACGCTGAATTTCCATGGTACGACCGCCCTGCTTACCCTTTGCCGCTTCACGAGCGTTACGGGTATGGGTCGCGCGCGGCAGCATGCCGTACTCGGCGGTGATCCAGCCCTGGCCCTGACCTTTCAGGAAGCGCGGAACGCCTTCTTCGATGGATGCGGTACACAGCACTTTGGTGTCACCAAACTCAACCAGCACGGAGCCTTCAGCGTGTTTTGTATAGTTACGGGTCAGGGTGACGGGACGCACCTGATTGGCGCTACGACCTGATGGACGCATGATGGATTCTCCGGCTTGAAACGAATGTGGCTGCGCATTATACGGATAAAGGACGCTTATTCCTATCCTGAGAAGCCCCCGAAAGCTATAATCCCCCCATCTCTCCTTTAAAAACGGGAATGTCTATGATCCGCAGTATGACCGCCTACGCCCGGCGTGAAATCAAGGGTAGCTGGGGTAGCGCTACATGGGAAATGCGCTCGGTAAACCAGCGTTACCTGGAAACGTATTTCCGTATACCGGAGCAGTTCCGCAGCCTTGAGCCTGTTGTTCGCGAGCGTATCCGTACGCGTCTGACGCGCGGTAAAGTGGAATGTAACCTGCGCTTTGAGCCTGATGCCAGCGCACAGGGCGAGCTGATCCTCAACGAAAAACTGGCAAAACAGCTCGTGAATGCGGCGAACTGGGTCAAAATGCAGAGCGATGAAGGCGAAATCAACCCGGTTGATATTCTGCGCTGGCCTGGCGTCATGGCCGCCGGTGAGCAGGATCTGGACACGATTGCCGCTGAAATTCTGGCCGCCCTCGACGGCACGCTGGATGACTTTATCGTTGCCCGCGAAACCGAAGGTCAGGCGCTGAAAGCGATGATTGAGCAGCGCCTTGAAGGCGTGAGTGCGGAAGTGGCTAAGGTTCGCACCCATATGCCGGAAGTGCTGCAGTGGCAGCGCGAGCGCCTGGTCGCCAAACTGGAAGAGGCAGAAGTTCAGCTGGAAAACACCCGTCTGGAACAAGAGCTGGTGCTGATGGCGCAACGTATTGATGTCGCTGAAGAGCTGGACCGTCTGGAAGCGCACGTTAAAGAGACCTACAACATTCTGAAGAAAAAGGAAGCGGTAGGCCGCCGTCTGGACTTTATGATGCAGGAGTTCAACCGCGAGTCGAACACTCTTGCGTCTAAGTCGATCAATGCAGAAGTGACGAATTCAGCGATTGAGTTGAAAGTGCTGATTGAGCAAATGCGCGAGCAGATCCAGAATATTGAGTAATGCCTTATCGGGTGGTGTCGACGGCACCACCCATTATTATTTCTAATCCACTCCGGCACCTGATTTTGCGCGTCACCGCCTTTCATCAAGCTTATTCAACATCATTTGATAAAAATTTATAGGGCAAACGCAGTCGCCTTAGAAAAACTCAATCGTGATCTTGCGCACAAATCGCTAACCTCCCCCGCGTTCACACCGGAGGAAATATGCTGCTTCACATCCTTTATCTCATTGGCATCACCGCAGAAGCCATGACCGGCGCACTTGCTGCCGGACGTCGCCGTATGGACACCTTCGGCGTGATCATTATTGCTACAGCGACCGCGCTGGGCGGCGGCTCGGTACGCGATATTCTGCTGGGACATTATCCGCTTGGCTGGGTCAAACATCCTGAGTACGTCATTATCGTGGCGACAGCTGCCGTGTTAACCACCATAGTGGCGCCCGTCATGCCCCATCTTCGCCGCCTGTTTTTAGTCCTTGACGCTTTAGGTCTGGTGGTTTTCTCGATTATCGGAGCGCAAATCGCGCTCGATATGGGGGAAGGACCTGTTATCGCTACCATTGCCGCCGTGGTCACGGGCGTATTCGGCGGTGTGCTGCGCGATATGTTCTGCAAGCGCATTCCACTGGTTTTCCAGAAAGAGCTTTACGCCGGAATATCCTTTGCGTCTGCCGTTCTGTATATTGCTTTACAACATTATGTTTCGAGCCATGATGTTGTGGTCATTGCCACGTTATTATTTGGCTTTACGGCTCGCTTGCTGGCACTGCGCTTAAAGCTGGGATTGCCTGTTTTTCATTACACGCAGGACACCCATTGAATTCTCAACAAAACCACAACAAAGTAGTAAAAAGCACTTTTTGTTATCTCATATAACCGGGCCAAACGCGATAAACTGTCGCATCTTTGTCCCCATAAACTTGCGTTAAAACAATGTCCTTTGCCAAAACGTCAGCCCTGATTATTAATAAAAAACTCAGCAGCCATTTTTTAATTTTGCTGCTCGTTTCCGTGCTGATTCAGTTATGGCCAGTATTTTTAACGCAACCTGCACGATTCGCAGTGCGCATTGCGATTTGTAATGCGCTTTTACTGGTTTGCGCCGCAGCAATCTTTCGCTCGCTTCCCGGCAAGATCCTCGCATTTTTTTTAACCGCCCTGCTCACGTTAAATTTTGCGATTGCTTACAGTACCTGGAGCGTCTACCAGAGCGAATTTAACACGGTATTCGCGATGAGTATTCTCGGCACTCACGTAGCCGAAGCGAAAAGCATGTCAGGTTTATACCTGCACTGTTTACCAGCCGCGTTTGCTTACTTTATTGTCACCTGGTTCGCAATCAAAGCAGCTAGCGAGCATGTTTCTTCCCGCGTCAAAACTATCGGCTTCGTTCTGCTTGCCGTTTATTTTGGCTGGTATTCGACGGCAAATTGGCTAAAAAAACGCCACGACCTTGAAGTTTATTATCCGCTAAGCTCCCGGATTTTAACCAATACGCCATTTTACACCGGCGCAGAGTTCATTATTGCCCATCGCGATAACGCGCTGGCGGAGAAAATTAGCCAGCACAGCGTCAATTATCCTGCGTTGCAGTATCATGAAACGGGCATCGAAAACTATGTTGTTATCGTGGGTGAATCCGCACGTCGCAGCAATATGAAGCTCTACGGTTTTCACCAGGATACCACGCCAGTGGAATCCTTGCTGGCGAAGGACTCCCTCATTTTTAGCAATGCTATTGCCCCGGCGTCAGCCACCGTGCTTTCCGTGCCGATGATATTAAGTAAAGCCGATCCAGACCACTTCACCACCGATAAGCTTGCTGACAATATCGTTAGCGTCGCTAAAAAAACGGGCTATCACACCGAATGGATTAGCGCCCAGGGTAATACAGGCAAGAGCAATAACTATATTGTGGCGATTGCTTCTATTAGCCATAAAGCCCAGTGGATTGACACCCGTTATGACACCGAACTTTTACCTGCCCTGGATGAGGCGCTTAAAGCACCCGGCAGGAAGTTAATTTTCCTGCATATCAACGGCAGTCATGAGATGGCCTGCGATCGGTATCCGCCATCCGCAAATATTCTGCATACCGGCAACAAGTATGAAGATTGCTACAATAATGCGATTCTGTTTACCGACTACTTCATTGGCGAAGTAGCTAAACGTCTGCAGGGCAGCGCATCCTCTCTGCTCTATTTTTCAGACCATGGGCTGGAAAAAAACCCGCAGCTGAACTCCATCTATATGCATGGCTCACGCAACCCAAGCAAAGAGGCTTACCAGGTCCCCCAGTTTATCTGGTATAGCCAGCAAGCCCTGAATGCTCAAAAAAGATCGGTGGGGTGGGTGCATGAAGCGTGGCCCACAGCAAGCAATTATGAGTTGATGTTGACGTGGCTTGGAATCACAACGGGTGTTGATCAATGCAGCTCGGTGCTTGCGGCGTGCTATCAGGCTCCCACACTTATCCCGGTAATTGATGGCGGCCGCCACATCTATGACTACGATCAGCTCCGCGAAACCTTCAGTTCGCCAGACAGACATACCCCCTGGCGCAAAGCTAAAGCAAGCTCGCTCTAAAATCCAGGCAGGCCCTGCTTGCCTAACCAGGATGCCAGCCCGGCAACGCCAGGATCGTGGATGAAGGCAACAATTTGTCGCGCCTTCCTCTCTCCCGTTCCCGGCAGGCTTTGCCAGTTCTTTACGTTATGTCCACTCAGCGTCTGCCACGTTACGTTCCCCATCGCCTTCAGCGAAGCCTGTGTCAGCGGAACACCCAATGCCATGAGCCAGCGAATAAATGGCTTCTCGCGCACCAGATTAAATCGATGCCAGAGCGCCAGCCCGCGCGCGGAGGAAAAGCCAGGCGTAGCCTGCATTTGCGCCTGCGTTAATAACAGCCACGAAAAGAGGTGTTCAAAATGATGTGCCTGCCAGAGGGTGCGCCAGCCTGACTCGCCTAATCCTTCAATATCAAGCACCTGCTTTGAGCTGAGCCAGGTCAGTCGGGCAAAGAACTGTTCCATACATTCCGGAGAAGCATAGAAACAGCTCAGCGCATGATAACGCGAGGCTGGAGGCTCGGGTTTATGTCTGTCCGTCCCGCGCCAGACCACCTTATCAAACCGGGGAATACCCTGCCCGGCCAGGCTGACCTGTATCTGATCCCCTGAGGCAATATCCAGCCTCTGCCAGCGCTCCACCGAGCCCAGACTCACCCGCCGTACCTGTTTATCGTCCAGTTGCACAGGTTCCAGTGCGGCTACAACGGACATTTTGCCCGTTCGCCCCACGGAAAAATGAATATCACTCACCTCGGTCACCTGGGCTGCAGGCGCATATTTCCACGCAACCAGCCAGTTGCCTTCGCCCGGTAACCAGCCTTCCCCTGCGGGCGCATCCTCCGAACGCACCACAATGCCATCCGTGGCAAAGGGTAATCCGGTTACGTGCCAGGCGGCGCGCTGTTTCTCGACGGCATCAACAGATTCGGCGGGTAGCGTATACCGTGCCGACAGCGTAAAACCGGCCTGAGACAGTTCAGCTAAAGATGTCTGCATATCTTTCGGCCCATCCGGCCAGGCCCAGATGAACACGCCGATCTTGCTCAAAACTGAGTTATCCTTTTGCCGCATCATCGCCCCCGCCACCTTTGCGCGAGCGTTCATCCCGCCCATCTGCCGCTGAATGTGATTGTCGCTTAGCCAGAAAAGCTCGCCCTGTAAGACGCTGTTCGCGAGCTTGCCGGTGAGCTTTTGCGGAATAGTCGGGATCAAACGCACCTTCCCGGTCCAGTCTTCCCCTTTCAGGCCATCACCACGACTGATGGCCTGGGTTAATGTTCCGTCACGATAGACCAGCGTTACCGCCACACCGTCAACTTTGGGCTGCATCCACAGATGCTGCCGCGCACGCATCCACTGTCTCAACTCCTCTTTGCTGGCCACTTTATGTACGCCCGTATGGGCAACAGGATGTTTTACGCTTCCCACCAGCGCAGGGAGTTTCTCCTCTGAAGGCTCACTGCCAAAACAGTGCTGCCACTGCATTAAGCGCCCGTTAAGCTGGTCGTAAACTTCGTCGTTGACCTCGCTCACGCCCTGCTTCCAGTAAGCGTCATCCCAGCGTTTGATTTGCGCGCTTAACGACGCCATCTCTTTCTCAGCTTTTGCCTGCGACCACACCGGGCACACCGCCGCGCCATAGCCACTCCACAAGAGCATTAACCCGCTTATCCATCGCCACATTGCTACTCCTCCTTTGTGTTGCAGGAGGTATATCCCGATGCCTGAAACAACGCTAACGGCAACGATTCACAATGCGAGACGCTATCCGGTATTTCTTTGGGTTGCTGAAAACCCCAGATAAAACCTGATAACGGCACGCAAAATTCAATAATCCAGGGGAAAAAGTGTGACAAAGGCTACGTCACACGGCAGTGACGTGTATAATAAGCCCGTATGTAGGACTTCTTCGTTAACACATACAAAAGACTCTCATGGCTCAAGGCACGCTGTATATTGTTTCTGCCCCTAGTGGCGCGGGTAAATCCAGCCTTATTCAGGCACTGTTAAAAACCCAACCGTTGTACGACACACAGGTTTCTGTTTCTCACACCACGCGTCAACCGCGTCCGGGTGAAGTGCACGGCGAACACTATTTCTTTGTGGATCACGACGAGTTCAGAGCGATGATCGGCAGAGACGCGTTTCTTGAACACGCGGAAGTATTCGGTAATTACTACGGTACCTCGCGTGAAACCATTGAGCAGGTTCTGGCCACGGGCGTGAATGTGTTCCTGGATATCGACTGGCAAGGTGCACAGCAAATTCGCAAGAAAATGCCTGACTCGCGCAGTATCTTTATTTTACCGCCATCGAAAGATGAGCTGGATCGCCGCCTGCGTGGCCGCGGTCAGGACAGCGAAGAAGTCATCGCAAAGCGTATGGAACAGGCTGTTGCAGAAATGAGCCATTACGCGGAATATGATTACCTTATTGTGAATGATGATTTTGATGCCGCACTGAGCGATCTCAAAACCATTCTTCGTGCAGAACGTCTGCGTATGAGCCGCCAGAAGCAGCGACATGACGCATTAATCACCAAACTGTTGGCAGACTGAACCCACTTTCAGTATCATGCCCAGTCATTTCTTCACCTGTGGAGCATTTTAAGTATGGCACGCGTAACTGTTCAGGACGCTGTAGAGAAAATTGGTAACCGTTTTGACCTGGTGCTGGTCGCCGCGCGTCGCGCTCGTCAGATGCAGGTAGGCGGTAAAGATCCGCTGGTACCGGAAGAAAACGATAAAACCACCGTTATTGCACTTCGCGAAATCGAAGAAGGTCTGATCAACAACCAGATCCTCGACGTGCGTGAGCGCCAGGAGCAGCAAGAGCAGGAAGCCGCAGAACTGCAGGCCGTAACCGCTATTGCTGAAGGTCGTCGTTAATTAAACCTGCGGGTCGCCCTTGTATCTGTTTGAAAGCCTGAATCAACTGATTCAAATCTACCTGCCTGAAGATCAGATTAAGCGTCTTCAGCAGGCGTATCTCGTTGCACGTGACGCTCACGAGGGCCAGACACGTTCAAGCGGTGAACCCTACATCACGCACCCGGTAGCGGTGGCCTGTATTCTGGCCGAGATGAAACTCGACTACGAAACGCTGATGGCCGCGCTGCTGCACGACGTGATTGAAGATACCCCTGCCACTTACCAGGACATGGAACAGCTGTTTGGCAAAAGCGTTGCCGAACTGGTGGAAGGGGTCTCTAAGCTTGATAAGCTGAATTTCCGCGACAAGAAAGAGGCGCAAGCCGAAAACTTCCGCAAGATGATTATGGCGATGGTGCAGGATATCCGCGTCATTCTCATCAAACTCGCTGACCGCACCCACAACATGCGCACGCTGGGCTCGCTTCGCCCGGATAAACGTCGCCGCATTGCCCGTGAAACCCTCGAAATCTACAGTCCGCTGGCGCACCGTTTAGGTATTCACCACATTAAAACCGAGCTGGAAGAGCTGGGTTTTGAAGCGTTGTACCCGAACCGCTATCGCGTGATTAAAGAGGTGGTGAAAGCCGCACGCGGCAACCGTAAGGAGATGATTCAAAAAATCCTCTCTGAAATCGAAGGGCGCTTGCAGGAAGCGGGAATTCCGTGCCGCGTCAGCGGTCGCGAGAAACACCTGTACTCCATCTACTGCAAAATGGTGCTCAAAGAGCAGCGTTTTCACTCGATCATGGATATCTACGCCTTCCGCGTGATTGTCCACGACTCGGACACCTGCTATCGCGTGCTGGGGCAGATGCACAGCCTCTACAAACCGCGTCCGGGGCGGATGAAAGATTACATCGCCATTCCAAAAGCGAACGGCTATCAATCTTTGCACACCTCGATGATCGGGCCGCACGGCGTGCCTGTTGAGGTGCAAATTCGCACCGAAGACATGGACCAGATGGCAGAGATGGGTGTTGCCGCGCACTGGGCCTATAAAGAGCACGGTGGCGAAAGCAGCACGACCGCACAAATCCGCGCCCAGCGCTGGATGCAGAGCCTGCTGGAACTTCAGCAGAGTGCGGGCAGCTCGTTTGAATTTATCGAGAGCGTGAAATCCGATCTCTTCCCGGATGAGATTTACGTTTTCACCCCCGAAGGTCGCATTGTCGAACTCCCTGCGGGTGCAACGCCGGTCGACTTCGCTTACGCCGTGCATACCGATATCGGCCATGCCTGCGTGGGCGCGCGCGTCGACAGACAACCTTACCCGCTGTCTCAGCCGCTCGCCAGCGGCCAGACGGTGGAAATTATTACCGCGCCGGGCGCACGTCCGAACGCGGCCTGGCTGAACTTTGTCGTGAGCTCCAAAGCGCGCGCTAAAATCCGCCAGCTGCTGAAAAACCTCAAGCGTGATGATTCCGTCAGCCTGGGGCGTCGTCTGCTCAACCACGCGTTGGGCGGCAGCCGTAAGCTGGCTGAGATCCCACCGGAGCATATCCAGCGCGAGCTCGACCGTATGAAGCTCACGTCTCTTGACGATCTGCTGGCGGAAATTGGTCTGGGCAACGCCATGAGCGTCGTGGTGGCGAAAAACCTGCAGCAGGGCGAAGCAATACCTTCTGCGCCTGGCGCATCCGGCCATGCTCATCTGCCAATCAAAGGCGCGGATGGGGTGCTGATCACCTTCGCAAAATGTTGCCGTCCAATTCCAGGCGACCCGATTATTGCGCACGTCAGCCCAGGTAAAGGGCTGGTTATCCACCACGAATCCTGTCGTAACATTCGCGGCTACCAGAAAGAAGCCGAGAAGTTTATGGCGGTCGAGTGGGATAAAGAGACGGCGCAGGAATTTATCACCGAGATTAAGGTGGATATGTTCAATCACCAGGGTGCCCTGGCGAACCTGACGGCAGCGATCAACACGGCCTCTTCCAATATTCAAAGCCTGAATACGGAAGAAAAAGATGGCCGCGTGTACAGCGCCTTTATTCGTCTGACCGCCCGCGACCGCGTGCATCTGGCGAATATCATGCGCAAGATCCGCGTCATGCCGGACGTGATTAAAGTCACCCGTAACCGAAACTAGTGGTATGAATTCACAACGTTACGCGCGGATATGCGAAATGCTCGCCAGGCGTCAGCCTGACCTGACGGTCTGCATGGAGCAGGTCCATAAACCGCATAACGTCTCTGCTATCGTCCGTACCGCCGATGCCGTCGGTGTGCATGAAGTGCACGCCGTCTGGCCGGGTCACCGGGTGCGCACCATGGTCTCGGCGGCGGCAGGCAGTAACAGCTGGGTTTCCGTCAAATCTCACCAGACAATTGGCGATGCCGTTTCGCACCTGAAAGGGCGCGGGATGCAGATCCTTGCCACTAACCTGTCCGCTAAAGCCGTGGATTTTCGCGAGATCGATTACACTCGCCCGACCTGCATTTTGATGGGTCAGGAGAAAACCGGGATCTCACAGGAAGCGCTGGATCTGGCGGATCGGGACATCATCATTCCGATGATCGGCATGGTCCAGTCTCTCAATGTCTCCGTGGCGTCCGCGCTCATTCTGTATGAAGCGCAGCGCCAGCGTCAGAACGCCGGCATGTACGAGCGTAGCAACAGCATGCTGCCGGAAGATGAACAGCAGCGCCTGCTGTTTGAAGGCGGTTATCCAGTGCTGGCTCGCGTTGCGAAGCAGAAAAAATTGCCTTACCCCCACGTCAACGCGCAGGGCGAAATTGAAGCCGATGCCGAGTGGTGGGCCACCATGCAGTACGCCGGGTAAGCGATGAAAGGCCGCCTGCTGGATGCTATCCCGCTCAACAGCCTGACGGGCGTGGGCGCGGCGCAAAGCAGTAAGTTGGCCAAAATTGGCCTGCACACCGTGCAGGATCTCCTGCTTCACCTCCCCCTGCGTTATGAAGACCGCACCCAGCTTTATAAGATTGGCGATCTCCTTCCCGCCATTTACGCCACCGTTGAAGGCGAAGTCCTGAACTGCAATATCACGTTCGGCGGACGCCGGATGATGACCTGTCAGATCAGTGACGGCACCGGCATTCTCACCATGAGATTTTTCAACTTCAGCGCGGCGATGAAAAACAGCCTGGCAACGGGCCGCAGGGTGCTGGCCTATGGCGAAGCCAAACGCGGAAAATATGGCGCAGAGATGATCCACCCGGAGTACCGCGTGCAGGGCGATCTCAGCACGCCGGAACTGCAGGAGACACTTACCCCGGTTTACCCGACGACCGAAGGCATCAAGCAGGCGACGCTACGTAAGCTCACCGATCAGGCGCTGGAGCTGCTGGACACCTGCGCCATTACCGAGCTGCTGCCACCCGAGCTGGCGCAGGGCATGATGAGCCTTCCCGAAGCGCTGCGTACCCTGCACCGTCCGCCGCCCACGCTGCAGCTCAGCGACTTAGAAAGCGGGAAACACCCCGCCCAACGGCGTCTTATCCTTGAGGAATTGCTGGCGCATAACCTGAGCATGCTGGCGCTTCGCGCTGGCGCGCAGCGTTTCCACGCTCAGCCGTTAAGCCAGAATGATGCGCTCAAAGATAAGCTGCTGGCCTCTCTGCCGTTTAAACCCACCGGTGCGCAGGCGCGCGTCACCGCCGAGATTGAACGCGATATGGCGCTCGACGTGCCGATGATGCGCCTGGTACAGGGCGATGTAGGCTCCGGTAAAACGCTGGTTGCCGCCCTTGCAGCCCTGCGCGCCATTGCCCACGGTAAACAGGTCGCGTTAATGGCGCCGACCGAGCTGCTGGCGGAACAACACGCCAACAATTTCCGCGCCTGGTTCGCGCCGCTGGGGATTGAAGTGGGCTGGCTGGCAGGAAAACAAAAGGGCAAAGCGCGCCTTGCGCAGCAGGAAGCCATCGCCAGCGGGCAGGTGCAGATGATTGTCGGCACGCACGCTATCTTCCAGGAGCAGGTGCAGTTCAACGGCCTTGCGCTGGTGATTATCGATGAACAGCACCGCTTCGGCGTGCATCAGCGTCTGGCGCTGTGGGAAAAGGGACTGCAGCAGGGCTTCCACCCGCATCAGCTGATTATGACCGCCACGCCGATCCCGCGCACGCTCGCGATGACGGCTTACGCCGATCTGGATACCTCCACCATCGACGAACTCCCCCCGGGCCGTACGCCGGTCACGACGGTTGCCATTCCTGACACGCGTCGCAGCGATATCATCGACCGCGTGCGCAACGCCTGCACCCACGAAGGGCGTCAGGCCTACTGGGTCTGTACCCTGATTGAAGAGTCGGAACTGCTGGAAGCGCAGGCTGCCGAAGCCACGTGGGAAGAGTTAAAGCTCGCCCTGCCGGAGCTGAACGTGGGTCTGGTTCACGGACGCATGAAGCCCGCTGAAAAGCAGGCGGTGATGCAGTCGTTCAAACAGGGCGAGCTGCATTTGCTGGTCGCGACCACGGTCATCGAAGTGGGCGTGGATGTGCCGAACTCCAGCCTGATGATTATCGAAAACCCGGAGCGCCTGGGCCTTGCCCAGCTCCACCAGCTTCGCGGGCGCGTCGGCCGTGGCGCGGTAGCGTCCCACTGCGTCCTGCTCTACAAAGCGCCGCTCTCGAAAACCGCCCAGATGCGTTTGCAGGTGCTGCGCGACAGCAACGACGGTTTTGTGATTGCGCAAAAAGACCTGGAGATCCGCGGCCCCGGTGAACTGCTGGGCACGCGTCAGACGGGAAATGCGGAATTCAAAGTCGCGGATTTGCTGCGCGATCAGGCCATGATCCCCGAGGTTCAGCGCCTCGCCCGCCACATTCATGAACGCTACCCCGAGCAGGCGGCAGCGTTAATTGAGCGCTGGATGCCGGAAACCGAACGCTATTCCAACGCCTGATTTCAGGCGAACATCGGCAGCATCAGGTACAGCTTAGTCACCAGCGCGTTGACGATATCAATAAAGAACGCCCCGACCATCGGAACCACCAGAAACGCCATGTGCGATGGCCCAAACCGTTCGGTGATCGCCTGCATGTTGGCGATAGCCGTTGGGGTTGCCCCCAGACCAAAACCGCAGTGACCCGCCGCCAGCACCGCCGCATCGTAGTTTTTGCCCATCATGCGCCAGGTGACAAACATGGCGTACAGCGCCATAAACAGGGCCTGCACCGCCAGAATCGCCACCATCGGCAGCGCCAGGGAGGCCAGCTCCCACAGCTTGAGGCTCATCAGCGCCATCGCCAGGAACAGCGGCAGGCAGACGTTGCCGAGCACCGACACCGCCCGTTCAAACACGCGGTAGAAGCCCATCAGCGCCAGGCCGTTGCTCAGAATCACCCCGATAAACAGCACGCAGACAAACGTCGGCAGCTCAAACGCGGAGCCCGCCAGCCATTGCGCAACCACTTTGCCCACGGTGAGGCAGATGGCGATCATCGCGATGGTTTCAATCAGCACCAGCGAGGTAATACTGCGCCCAACGTCAGGCTTTTCAAAGGCGGTCGGTACCAGCTCGTCGTCCGGCCTGCCGTCCGGCGTGGTGGAGTGCTTCACCAGATAGCGCGCCACCGGGCCGCCAATCAGGCCACCCAGCACCAGGCCAAAGGTGGCACAGGCCATCGCCACTTCCGTTGCATTTTCAAAACCGTAGCGCTCGACGAACAATTTACTCCACGCCGCCCCGGTACCGTGACCGCCTGACAGCGTAATCGACCCCGCCAGCAGCCCCATCAGCGGGTCCAGCCCCAGCAAGGTTGCCATGCCGATGCCAATCGCGTTTTGCATCAGCAGCAGCCCCACCACCACAATTAAAAATACGCCAAGCACCTTACCGCCCGCCCGCAGGCTTGCCAGGTTGGCGTTCAGGCCGATGGTGGCAAAGAAGGCCAGCATCAGCGGGTCTTTCAGGGACATGTCAAAATCGATTTCCCAGCCCATGCTTTTTTTGAGCACCAGCAGGGCCAGCGCCACCAGCAGGCCGCCAGCGACAGGTTCAGGAATGGTGTATTTTTTCAGAAGGGAAACGCTATGTACCAGCTTACGGCCAAGCAGTAACACCAGCGTTGCGGCAACAAGGGTCGACAACGTATCGAGATGAATCATAGAAGGCTCCTTTTTTGCGCGTGTTCTATACACACGCGGCGTTATCCTGGGCCGGTTTGCGCTCTTCATGAGCTTCCGGCGCAAAAAGTGTAATTTTTTTTCCTCATCGGATGTAGAAAACCTGCTCACAGCGGCAGATTTTCTTGTCTTTTTTTGCTGGCAATCGTTTGCTTTTACCAGATGGTCAGATAAAATGCCCGCTTTTCCACCGTGGGATTGTCGCCGATGTCCGTTAACACCATAGAGTCGCCTGATGCGCAACCGATTGCGCAGAAGCAAAATAGCGAACTGATTTACCGCCTTGAAGACCGCCCGCCGCTGCCGCAGACGCTTTTCGCCGCCTGCCAGCATCTTCTGGCGATGTTTGTTGCGGTGATCACCCCGGCGCTGCTGATCTGTCAGGCGCTCGGTTTACCGGCGCAGGACACGCAGCACATTATCAGCATGTCTCTCTTCGCCTCCGGCGTGGCCTCGATTATCCAGATTAAAGCGTGGGGTCCGGTGGGGTCGGGTTTACTGTCGATTCAGGGCACCAGCTTTAACTTTGTGGCACCGCTGATCATGGGCGGTACGGCCCTGAAAACCGGCGGCGCGGATGTCCCGACCATGATGGCGGCGCTGTTCGGCACGCTGATGCTGGCCAGCTGTACGGAGATGGTGATCTCCCGCGTTCTGCATCTGGCTCGCCGCGTTATCACCCCGCTGGTTTCCGGCGTCGTCGTGATGATTATCGGCCTGTCGCTGATTCAGGTGGGCCTCACCTCCATCGGCGGCGGCTATGCCGCGATGAGCGACCACACCTTCGGCGCGCCAAAAAACCTGCTGCTGGCGGGCGTCGTGCTGGCCATCATTATTCTGCTTAACCGCCAGCGTAACCCATACCTGCGCGTCGCCTCGCTGGTGATCGCCATGGCGGCAGGCTACCTGCTGGCGTGGGCGCTGGGCATGCTGCCGGAGAACACCGCGCCAGCCAACAGCGCGCTGATCACTGTCCCTACGCCGCTGTATTACGGTCTGGGCATTGACTGGGGTCTGCTCCTGCCGCTGATGCTGGTCTTTATGATCACCTCTCTGGAGACCATCGGCGACATCACCGCCACCTCCGACGTCTCCGAGCAGCCCGTTTCCGGCCCGCTGTACATGAAGCGCCTGAAAGGCGGCGTGCTGGCGAACGGTCTGAATTCGTTTGTCTCTGCGGTCTTCAATACCTTCCCGAACTCCTGCTTCGGTCAGAACAACGGCGTGATCCAGCTGACCGGCGTGGCCAGCCGCTATGTCGGCTTCGTGGTGGCGCTGATGCTGATCGTCCTCGGCCTGTTCCCGGCGGTGAGCGGCTTTGTGCAGCACATCCCTGAGCCGGTGCTGGGCGGCGCAACGCTGGTGATGTTCGGGACGATCGCGGCCTCCGGCGTGCGTATCGTCTCCCGCGAGCCGCTGAACCGCCGCGCAATCATGATTATTGCGCTGTCGCTGGCCGTCGGTCTGGGCGTTTCTCAGCAGCCGCTGATCCTGCAGTTTGCCCCGGACTGGGTGAAAAACCTGCTCTCTTCCGGCATTGCTGCGGGCGGTATCACCGCTATCGTGCTGAACCTCGTTTTCCCGCCTGAAAAGAACTGATCCCCTTCACGGCAGGCAGTCAATGTCTGCCGTGACATCTATTTACACCATTCCCGCCTTGAGGATTGCGCATAAATCGTGCATAACTCCCTTATGTGCGTTTTGCGGGATGGAAGACCATGAAATTTATTGGAAAGCTACTCGTCTATCTTCTGGTAGCCCTGCTCATTGTGATACTGGCGCTCTATATTCTGCTCCAGACCCGCTGGGGCGCGACTCAGGTCAGCAGCTGGGTAACGGTGAATACCGACTACGAGCTCAGCTTCGACAAGATGAACCACCGCTTTTCGTCACCATCCCACATCATTCTGGAAAACGTCACCTTCGGCAGGGACGGTAAACCCGCCACGCTGGTGGCCAAAAAAGTGGATATCGGCCTCAGCAGCCGCCAGATAACCGATCCGCTGCACGTGGACACCATCACCCTGTTCGACGGCACGCTGAATCTCTCCCCGCAGACCGCGCCGCTGCCCTTCCAGGCGGATCGCCTGCAGCTGAACAATATGGCCTTTAACAGCCCGAATACCGAATGGGATCTGAGCGCGCAGAAGGTGACGGGCGGCGTCAGCCCATGGCAGCCAGAAGCGGGCAACGTGCTGGGTAATCACGCGCAGATCCAGATGAGCGCAGGCTCGCTGACCCTCAACGGCGTACCGGCCACCAACGTGCTGATCGAGGGCCAGCTTAACGGCAAGGAAGTGGTGCTGAACACGATTGGTGCCGATATGGCCCGGGGCTCGCTCACCGGCTCGGCCCTGCGCAACGCCGACGGGAGCTGGATTATCGACACGATGCGCCTGAACGAGATCCGCCTGCAGAGCGATAAAACGCTGACGGCGTTCTTCGCACCGCTGGCCACTATCCCCTCTCTGCAGATTGGTCGTCTGGACGTGACCGACGCCCGGCTTCAGGGCCCGGACTGGGCGGTGACCGACCTCGATTTAAGCCTGCGCAACCTGACGCTGAGCAAAGGTGACTGGCAGAGCCAGGAAGGCCGCCTGTCCATGAACGCCAGCGAGTTTATCTACGGCTCGCTGCATCTTTTTGATCCGATCCTGAATGCGGAGTTTTCCCCGCAGGGCATGGCGCTGCGCCAGTTCACCTCCCGCTGGGAAGGCGGCATGGTGCGCACGTCCGGTAACTGGCTGCGCGACGGTAAAGCGCTGGTGCTGGACGATGTCGCCATTGCCGGGCTGGAGTATACCCTGCCGCAGAACTGGAAAACGCTGTGGATGGCGCCTCTGCCGGAATGGCTGAACAGCGTCACGCTGCAAAAATTTGGCCTGAGCCGCAACCTGGTGATCGACATCGATCCCGCCTTCCCGTGGCAGATCACCTCTCTGGACGGCTATGGCGCAAACCTGCAGCTGGTGAAAGATCGCCAGTGGGGCGTCTGGGGCGGCAGCGCAACCCTGAACGGCGCGGCGGCGACCTTTAACCGCGTGGACGTGCGCCGTCCGTCGCTGGCGCTGAATGCTAACGCCGCGACGGTGAACATTACCGACCTGAGTGCGTTTACCGAGAAAGGTATTCTGGAAGCCACGGCGACCGTTTCCCAGCTGCCGCAGCGGCAGACCGCGGTGAGCCTCAACGGGCGCGGCGTTCCGCTCAGCGTGCTGCAGCAGTGGGGCTGGCCTGCGCTGCCGATTGCAGGTGACGGCAATATTCAGCTCACCGCCAGCGGCAGCGTGCAGGCCAGTGCGCCGCTGAAGCCAACGGTGAATGGGAAGCTGAGCGCGGTGAATATGGATAAGCAGCAGGTAGAGCAGACGATGACGGGCGGCGTGGTGTCGGCGATGGCGCCGGCACAGTAAAAAGCCGGGTGGCGGCTTCGCCTTACCCGGCCTACGAGGTTTTGGTTCCCTCTCCCTGTGGGTGAGGGCATCAGACCGCATAATTACCGTAGGCCCGGTAAGCGCAGCGCCACCGGGCATTTTCCACCTCAGAGCTGAACCACCACCTCATCCCCCTCGGCTTTCACCACCACGCCCCACTCGCTACCCGCGTGCGAGCCGCCCTTCACGCCGCGCACTTTCTGCACGTTGCGCAAACACACCGACCAGTTTTGCGCGTCTCCCGCGCCGGTAAAGGTCACGATGTCGCCCTGACGCGATGCCTTCAGCGTAAACGCCACCGCGCCGTCCGCCGAAGGCACTTCGCTCACTGCCGTTGCGCCATCATCCAGGTTAAAGAGCTGGAAGGCCGTCCCCTCGTGCCACGCGTAGTCGGGCTTCTGGTTATTGTTGCCCAGCGCCAGCAGCGTGTTGCCGCGCACGTAGACCGGCAGGCTCATGAAATCGTGCTGCTGCTTATGCCAGCGGCTGCCCTGAATTTCGTCGTTGTGCCACAGGTGCGTCCAGCGCCCTTCCGGCAGGTAGAACTGCACGTCCCCCGCCTCGGAGAACACCGGAGCGACCATCAGGGCATCCCCCAGCATGTATTGACGGTCAAGGTAATCGCAGGCCGGATCGTCCGGGAACTCCAGCATCATCGCGCGCAGCATCGGCGTGCCGAACTTGCGCGCCAGCGCCGCCTGACGGTACAGGTACGGCATCAGCTGACACTTCAGCTGGGTGAAGTGGCGCACCACGTCGCAGGACTCGTCATCGTACGCCCACGGCACGCGGTAGGATTTGCTGCCGTGCAGGCGGCTGTGGCTGGAGAACAGCCCGAACGCGCACCAGCGTTTGTAGACGTGCGCCGGGGCGGTGTTTTCGAACCCGCCGATATCGTGGCTCCAGAACCCGAAGCCGGACAGGCCAATCGACAGCCCGCCGCGCAGGCTTTCGGCCATCGACTCATAGTTGGCGTAGCAGTCGCCGCCCCAGTGTACCGGGAACTGTTGCGCACCCACGGACGCGGAGCGGGCAAACAGCACCGCCTCTTCTTCTCCCACCGTCTCTTTCAGCACGTTCCACACCAGCTCGTTGTAGATGTAGGCGTAGTGGTTGTGCATCTTCTGCGGATCGGAACCGTCGAACCACTGCACGTCGGTCGGGATACGCTCGCCGAAGTCAGTCTTAAAGCAGTCGACGCCGATATCCACCAGCCCTTTCAGCTTGTCGGCATACCACCGGCACGCATCCGGGTTGGTGAAGTCGTAAATCGCCAGCCCCGGCTGCCATTTGTCCCACTGCCACAGGGAGCCGTCCGGGCGCCTGAGCAGGTAGCCCTTCTCTTTCAGTTCCCGGAAGATCGGGGATTTCTGGCCGATGTATGGGTTAATCCACACGCAGACCTTCAGCCCTTTCTCTTTCAGGCGGCGGATCATCCCTTCCGGATCCGGGAAGGTCACCGGGTCCCACTCGAAGTCGCACCACTGGAAGGCCTTCATCCAGAAGCAGTCGAAGTGGAACACGTGCAGCGGCAGGTCCCGTTCGGCCATGCCGTCGATAAAGCTGTTCACCGTGTCTTCGTCGTAGTTGGTGGTGAACGAGGTGGTGAGCCACAGGCCGAACGACCAGGCAGGCGGCAGCGCCGGACGCCCGGTGAAGCGGGTATAGCGGTTTAATACCTCTTTTGGCGTCGGGCCGTCGATCACGAAGTACTCAAGATATTCGCCTTCCACGCTGAACTGCACCTTAGAAACTTTCTCGGAGCCCACTTCAAACGAGACGTTTTCCGGGTGATTCACCAGCACGCCGTAGCCGCGGTTGGTCAGGTAGAACGGGATGTTTTTGTAGGACTGCTCGGTGCTGGTGCCGCCGTCGCGGTTCCAGGTCTCGACCGTCTGGCCGTTGCGCACCAGCGCGGTAAAACGCTCGCCCAGGCCGTAGACCGTTTCCCCCACGCCCAGATCCAGACGCTCAAAAACGTAATTGCGGTCGGTATTGCTGTCCTGCACGTAGCCGTTGTTTTTCAGCTGGCTGCCGGTAATGCGCTGGCCGTTGCGCAGGAAATCCAGCGCCCAGAACTCGCCTTTGGTGACGCGCACGCTGACGCTGCCGCTTTTCAGCTCGGCAAAATCGGCGTTGTTTTCAATCTCTACCTTCACGTCTTTCAGAACGTTCAGCGGATAGTGCGGGCCGTTGTTTAGCGCGCCCTGGAAGTGCTCAATGCGCACCCCCACAATCCCTTCCTGCGGGGCAAACAGGCGCACCGTGAACATCAACGTGTCGAGCTGCCAGGTGCGTTCGCGCACGTCACGCGGCGCAACAAACACCACCAGGTCATTGCCCTGCTGCTCCACGTCGAATACCTGCACCGGACAGGTCACGTTCAGGCCCGGTTGAATAAGCCAGTTTCCATCACTGATTTTCATGCTTTCGTCCTCTTAGTTCTGCAATTCTTTGCTGACCGGCAGGTTTTCAAACTCCTGCTGATTGCGGCGCGCACCCTGCGCCAGCTCGGCCAGGATTTTGGTCAGGAAGGGGGTTTTCAGCGTGTAGTAGCGTTTGGCGATGATGGCGCTCAGCACGTAGCAGACCGCCGGGGCCAGGGTAAACAGGCCGATAATAATGCTGATGGTCGCGCTGTTCTGGGTTTTGGCCGCCGCGTCGTAGCCACCTCCAGCCAGCATCCAGCCGATCATCGCCCCACCCAGCGCCAGACCGAGCTTCAGCACGAACAGCGTGCCTGCAAAGCTGATGCCGGTCAGGCGCTTGCCGTTGGTCCATTCGCCGTAGTCGACGGTATCGGACATCATGACCCACTGGATCGGCGTCACCAGCTGGTGCAGCACGCCAATGACGAAGATAAAGGCGAACATCAGCACCGTGGCGTGCATCGGCACGAAGAACATCGCCACGCTGACCACCGCCAGCGCGGCGTTGGTCCACCAGAAGATGCTGACCTTGCACTTCCAGTCGGTGAGCGGTTTTGCCAGCGCGGAGCCAATCAGGTTGCCGACGCAGTAGGTGGTGAGGAACGCGACGAACACTTCCGGCGAGTCCATGATCCAGGTGCAGTAGTACATCATCGCGCCGCCGCGCACGCAGACGGCAAGGATGTTGAGGATGGTCAGCACGCCCACGATGCGCCACTGGTCGTTTTGCCAGATATCGCGCAGGTCTTCCCGCATGGAGGTGGTGCTCGGCGGCACCTGGATGCGCTCTTTGGTGGTGAAGAAGCAGAACGCCAGCATCAGGAACGCGACCACCGACAGCACGGCAATCCCGCCCTGGAAGCCGAATGCCTTATCGTCGCCGCCAATCAGCTTCACCAGCGGCATCATCAGCACCGTAGAGAGCATGCCGCCCGCCGTCGCCAGCACAAAGCGCCAGGACTGAAGGGAGATACGCTGCGTCGGGTCACTGGTGATCACGCCGCCCAGCGCGCAGTAAGGAATGTTGACCACGGTATAGAGCAGGGTCAGCAGGGTGTAGGTCACGGCGGCGTAAACCATTTTGCCGTTAAGGCTGAGGTCCGGCGTGGTGTAGGCCAGCACGCAGACGATACCGAACGGGATCGCGCCGAACAAAATCCACGGGCGGAACTTGCCCCAGCGGCTGCGGGTGCGATCGGCAATCAGCCCCATGCACGGGTCGGAGATCGCATCCAGCGCGCGGGCCAGCAGGAACATGGTGCCGACGAACCCGGCGGGAATGCCGAAAATGTCGGTGTAGAAAAACATCATGTACAACATGACGTTATCAAAAATGATGTGGCTGGCGGCGTCTCCCATGCCGTAGCCAATCTTCTCTTTTACTGACAGTACTTCGCTCATCTTTTTTATCCTTCACGCTGTAGGGGGCGCTGAGACCGGTTGCATTGGTTTTAAACCATTGTTTCAACGGCGGGTATTGCGTTTTCTGGTTAGCAGATTACGTTTCTTGTTTTTTGTGATCGCGGTAAATACCGGAGAGCACGAAAGGCTAACCTGAGGATTTTCTTAAGAATTAACTGAAACAGGGGGGTACAGGTCAAAAGAGAGGTGAAAAAAGTGGTGTGGGGTATGTGGTAAATGCCTGAAAGTAGCTATAATGCGCCCCGCCTCCATGTAGCAATGCAGGCGCGGAAGATCGTCATCTCCGGTGAGGTGGCTGGACTTCAAATCCAGTTGGGGACGCCAGCGTTCCCGGGCAGGTTCGACTCCTGTGATCTTCCGCCAATATGCCTCTTCTAAATTCTCCCTAAGTCAATTAATCCCTTATAATACCTGCAACTGAAAGCATCTATGCTCTCCTTAGATCAACTCATGTCTATCAGAATCAAGCGTGTTCTGGGGGCATAAAAGATGCCCCTATTTTCTAGGTGCCCCCAATGAAACTGACAGCCTGACAAGTAGAGACCGCAAAACCTAAAGATAAGCCGTACAAGCTCTCAGACGGTGGTGGACTTTATCTTGAGATAGCAACCAGCGGCTCTCGCTACTGGAGACTAAAATATCGCTACGGAGGTAAAGAGAAGCGCTTAGCATTTGATGTTTATCCTGAACGTGACAGAAGAGAAGGGGCTAAAAAGACATTAGCTGCAGGAAGTGCTCCAGCAGAAGTAAAAAAAGCGGAGAAATTAGCCCAAAAGCTCAATATTGAGAACACCTTCGAAGCTGTAGCTCGTGAGTGGCATCACTCAAAAGCCGATCGCTAGTCATTACGCTACTGCGATGAAATCATTGATACCTTTGGAAAAGATATTTTCCCTACATTGGTAAGCGCCCTATTGCTGAAAGCAAACCAATGGAATTACTGGAAGCACTCCGTCGCATGGAAAAGCGCGGGGCGTTAGAGAAAATGCGCAAGGTTCGTCAACGCTGTGGTGAAGTGTTTCGCTATGCAATAGTCACAGGCAGGGCCGAATATAACCCAGCACCGGATCTTGCAACTGCCCTGGCAACACCAAAGAAAACGCATTTTCCTTTCCTCTCTGCAGATGAGCTCCCGCATTTCCTCAAAGACCTCTCTGGCTATACTGGCAGTGTCATCCCAAAAACAGCAACATAGATCATCATGCTGACGGGCGTACGAACTCAGGAGCTACGTTTTTCCCGATGGGAAGATATTGATTTTGAAAAACGACTCTGGGAAATACCTGCCGAGGTGATGAAAATGAAGCGACCCCATATCGTTCCAATATCGAACCAGATAGTGGCCCTATTTGAATCGCTTAAACCGATTACCGGGCAGTATCCATTAGTGTTTATCGGGCGTAATGATCGAACTAAACCAATCTCAAAGGAAAGTGTGAATCAGGTAATAGAGCTACTGGGTTATAAAGGTAGGCTAACTGGACATGGCTTCCGTCACACCATGAGTACCATTTTGCATGAGCAGGGATTTAACTCAGCGTGGATTGAAACGCAACTTGCACACGTCGATAAGAATGCGATCCGTGGTACTTACAACCATGCGCAATATCTGGAAGGAAGAAGGGAAATGATGCAGTGGTATGGGGATTTTATTGATGAGCTAAGGATGAGAGAGGCTGTATTGAATAGGCATGTTGTGGGGTAAATACAACAATGATTTAGCCATCTATAAATCTAGATGGCTATTATTTGGAGTGTTTTTTTGTCTCCGAAGTGATTTACTTTAAATTCTGCTCTTTGATTCGGGTTCAAGTAGTCAAAACAACGGCAGCATCAGTCCAAAGGCCTTCAAACTGGCCTAGTCGTGACTATGGTCATGGGATCAGTCCATCCTACTGCTCAAGTTTTTCTAGAATTAAACAAGCTTCACGATTAAGAGTAATGAATTCCTGCCAGCTATATTGTTGTTGGTAGTTAAGCTGATACTGTTTTTCTACCTGGCAAATAAGCGGACGTGTTTCATAAATCGCGCACAGCTTTGTCTCCATCTGATAGTGACGACAAATGCCGTCACCACGATCGAGAAATTGCGTTTCACTGGCGCGATTGACGTGGCGACAACAAGCGCCGCACTGGTTACAGGGAAACGCGGGCGTTAGCGTCATAGCTTACTTAACCAGCTACGCACAGAGCGGGTATTCCCTGCTTCAAACGGTAGCGCAATATTACGGCGCTCAACCTCTGCACGCAGCAACAAACCACGCTCAATTTCACTATTCACCGCGTTAAGATGCAGCGAGAAACGCGATAACGCAGACGTATCAATAGCAAACTCTAACGCCGAAAGCTCCAGTAGATAACGATCGAGTTCAGCATTCACCTGCTGATAATACTCTAGTGCTTTCTGATACTTATCTTTAAACGTATCCAGAAACGCCCAGACCTTTTTCATCAATGCGCTGTGTTCAAGGAAGTAGTTCATCACCAGCGTCAGAAGACCGGTCGCCAGCGCGCCGCAGAAAGCCGCCAGTTCCGGACCAAAAGGAAAGACGAGCATCTTGGCTAAAGCTTCGTTAACCACCACACCAGCAGCCACGGCCACACCCGCAGCCACCAGCTTGCTCACCGCTTTAGCTAGCTGCCCCGGCGCTAACCCCTCAGGGTTAAAGACCATAACTTTAAAGGCCTGTACCAAATTGTTCCACATCTCACGAATCAGGCGCACCATCATCTTCTTAGTCGTAAAGAAGATATTGAAGAGCGTCGTCGTAATGCTGGAGAGCACGCCACCGATAGCACCGTCTTTAAAGGATGTCAGGAAAGTGCTGAATTTACTCTGCACTCGCTGCCAGACTGCGCGTAATGCCTCCGCCGCATCTTGCAGGAAGTCTCCGGCATCGAATGAACGACGATGCTTCTCGAACATCACCGGAATGCGCTCGCGGAACTCAAACCAGGTCTCAGCCAGAACCAGCCCCAACATCTGCCGCGTTCCCATGCGAAATGCATTGTTTATTGTGGCAGTGGCGACATTCTTCGCAAATTTGCTGCTGGTGTAATATTCCTGATTGATCGTACTGTTGTATTTTTCCCGCGCCTTTTTGTCAGCCTCTTTCATCCGTTCAAAATCGGCGGCTGCTTTATTTTCCAGCTTATTCAGTTGTTTTTGCTCTTGCTCGGAAAGCGTTGGCTGGCTGCGCAAACGGGCAATTTCCTGCGTGGTCGCAGCATGCTGTTCTTGTAGCGTTTGCACGAAGGCATCCATCGTTTTCGCCTTCTTCGCCTTATTCAGCGACTCATTCGTGAAGGTCAGATTTGATGAATCATTAGCCAGATCGGCACCATCGCATTCGGCAAGGATACGCCCTGGATCGTTGTGAATTTCATGGGCGGCAATAATATGGTCGAGATTCTTTTTATCATTAGCCGCAAATCTCTCACCAGTGTAGGTATCGGTCAACGTACCGGCCTCGTGCGCCTTTTTTCCCGCCCGGTTGGTGGCAATGTAGTTTTCGTGCCTATGGTAATGATGAGAATCATACCCTTCGCGTTGCTCGTACCGTTGACGCTCGGCATCGGAGGCATACACTCCCTCGCGAGCGTTATGAATGGTATTCACATCGCCGCCGTGTTTATCCTCCAGCAAGAGAAAATCCAACCCAAAAGAGGTAGTCAGACTCTTGACTACCGTCTGATGTAACTCTTCACCCCAGTCAAACCTGGCTGTGTTCATTGTGCTCGCCCATAGCAATACCGGGCAGATTCGCCCGGCGAGTTGATTAAATACGAGAAGAAAATGCGTCAAACTCAGAATCAGAAGCCGCCAGTTTTTCGTCCAGAATCTCTTTGTTCAGCAGGTTCATACCGTTGCTGTCGGTCTGCAGTTGGATCACGCCATCTTCGATAACGGCTTCACCGTTTTCCTGCGTCACCGGCTTGAACAACGGCGTGGTGATCACGTCGGTCATTATGGCAGCTAATTCATAACCATGGTCGATAATCGCCATGATCTCTTCCGACTCACTAATCTCGGTAGTGATATTCTTCTCATGACGTTCAACAATGATGGTATGCATCGCTTTCAGCGGCTCAAAGTAGTGCTGAATAAAGACGCTATGCATACGGGTGATTGATTCATAAATGCTATTTACATACTGCTGCACCTTCGTCAGCTGCGCTTCAGCCGCATTCATTTTTTCCACCGCCGCGGTCACTTCACGGGAGCTTTGATAAGCATTGTTAAGCGCCTTTTCGGCATGGCTATCGTAAGCCCAGCCCGCAATAGCAATCAGCGGAGCCACCACTGCACCGCCAAGCACCATCGCGCCGCCCGCCATCCCCCAACCACCTGCGGCCAGGGAACCACCACCAATCGCTGCCATTGTGGCGTTATACGCCGCCGCACCAGACAGGGCGGCGATCGGCGTACCGGTAGAAGCTGCGGCAAACGCCATCACGCCGCTGTACACGGCAAAACCAGCGGCAGCACCAGAAACCCCGGCACCGACGACCGTCGTCAGGTATTCCGTGGCGGAAATCGCCAAGTTCTGAATTTTATTGATGTTATGCTGTGGTACCTTCAGCTGAAGATCTTTATGCCCATCTTTCGCCATACGCGCCAGCAGATCGTCGGCAATCGTTTTAAACTCATTGAAATCTTTACCGATTTCCAGCTCTTTTTCACCCAGTTCGGCCAGTTTTTTCGACGTTGTTTCATTTGCCAGATCAAAGCTCTCTTTATGCTTATCAAAGCGACGCTGCGCGCGATCTAATACATCATCAGCTTCCGATTTTTTCTGGTAGCCATCATAAGCTTTTTTGCCGCCAAACGCCGTTGCCGCTGCCGCGACGCCCAGAATAATGAATGGTAATGCCATAGATAATAATCTCCTGTGCAATAAGTCGTTGTTACCCGCTACGCATCACATTCCTGAACAGGAACAGAGTCACGATCGACAGTGATGTAGTTATGCAGTAAGTTGATGACCGTTTTTTTCAACCATTCTGGTTCCAGAATTTCTATATTCGGTAACCAGAATAGAATTAGTGGAATAATTTGATTCTGATGTGCTGCCTTGCAAAGCAAAGTCACACCATCATTCTCTTCGCGAACCAATTCTTGCTGAGGCAGTAAGTCTCGTCTTGCGAAGTAGCCAGCAATACTGTGTTTAATACGCACCCGCACCTCAAACGTCTCTTCACTCACCCAAGGATCGCGATGCTCATCAATTAATGACAGTGTGGGGGTGTCTACAGCAAAATGCTCTTTCCGGATATCCAACCACCGAATTTTACCTAACGAAAAAGATTTTAGTTTTCCGTCCTCAGTCGCCTGCAGATACCAAATATTTTTCTGGTTAACTAATTTATAAGGATGAACAGTGCGCGTTTTGTCTTTATATAAAATATGACAGACGCTGTTTTTCTGAATCGCTTTTTCTAATAAGTTAAAATACTTTCGCAAATCATTTCTGACTGAATGTTCAGGGCGACCAAACTGAACTCTAACATGCTGTTCTGCAGCTCTTTTCTCTAAGCTAAGCCAAAAATCCTCATCTCTGTCAGGAAAAACCGCATCGGCGTCCAGCAACTTAGCCAGTGGGTAATGAAGAGCATCGTAGCGATTATTCTGAGCTCGAATAGGTATCAATCGATACTCTCCACCACCACACCCCTCTATAAATGAGGAAAGCATATTAAGATCACGATAGACCGTTCGTTCAGTAATATTAAATTTCCTCATCAACTGATAGCGATTCACAGCGCCACAAGTTTGTAGTTCTATCAGAATATCGACTAAACGTCCCGCTGAGCAACTCCTTGCTGAATCGGCCATAAGCACCTACTTTTCTGTTTCCCTGACATGGATTATATGTGAAATGCTGACATAGGTTGTCAGTTCATCGGCAGGTTTGCCAACTTTTTTAGGGATACTGGCAATTTTTTTTATCGTTAACAACATTAGATCGTTTTAGATATACGGATGGTGTTAAGTGGACTGACTGAATCGCCACGGGTTTAACAGACACCTCAGAGCCATTTAAGATGACTTAAAGAGAGGTGACCATGAGCGGTTAGCGTTATCCTGAAGAGTTTAAAATTGAAGCAGTCAAACAGGTTGTGATCGTGGTCATTCTGTTTCCAGTGTTGCAACACGTTTCGATATCACCACTCACAGTCTTTACGCCTGGATAAAGAAGTACGGTCCGGATTCTTCCACTCATAATGAACAGTCAGATGCTCAGGCCGAAATCCGCCGTCTTCAGAAAGAGTTGAAGCGGGTTACGGACGAACGGGACATATTAAAAAAAGCCGCGGCGTACTTCGCAAAGCTGTCCGACTGAGGTACGCCTTTATCCGCGACAACAGCCGTTGCTGGCCTGTTCGTTTGCTCTGTCGGGTTCTGGATGTCCATCCGAGTGGATTTTATTTCTGGCTTCAGCAGCCACATTCACAACGTCACCAGACAGACCAGATGCTGACCGGGCAGATCAAACAGTCCTGGCTTGAGGAGGGCTGCGTCTAAGGTTATCGCAAGATCCATCTCGATCTGCGTGATACCGGACAGCAGTGCTGAGTGAACCGGGTCTGGCGGCTGATGAAGCGTGCCGGAATAAAAGCTCAGGTTGGGTACCGTAGCCCACGGGCACGTAAAGGCGAAGCCAGCATCGTGACACCCAACAGGCTCCAGCGGCAGTTCAATCCGGACTCACCGGATGAGCGTTGGGTGACGGACATAACCTACATCCGACCCCACGAAGGCTGGCTGTATATGGCCGTGGTGGTTGACCTGTTCTCCCGAAAAGTTATCGGCTGGTCAATGCAACCCCGCATGACAAAAGAGATTGTCCTGAACGCATTACTTATGGCGGTGTGGAGGCGTAATCCTCAAAAGCAGGTACTGGTTCACTCTGATCAGGGCAGTCAGTACACGAGCCATGAGTGGCAGTCGTTCCTGAAATCACACGGTCTGGAAGGCAGCATGAGTCGTCGCGGTAATTGTCATGACAACGCGGTTGCGGAAAGCTTTTTCCAGCTACTGAAACGCGAACGGATTAAGAAAAGGATCTACGGAACGAGAGACGAAGCCAGAAGCGATATTTTTGATTATATGGAAATGTTTTATAACAGTAAGCGTCGGCATGGTTCGAGCGAGCAGATGCCACCGGCTGAATATGAAAACCTATATTATCAACGGCTCAGAAGTGTCTAGATTATCCGTGGCGATTCACACATGGTAAACGCAGTTTGCACCCCGACGACTCTTCAGAGGGCTGCATCATTGCTCCTCTGAGTGCCAGAAGGAGTATCTGGAAAAGCAACGATACGATATTGATTGTCAAATGAAGCATTTATTTTGTTTATTGCCATTACTCGTTGCAGTCAGTTCGCACGTCTCAGCAACGGAAATGACCGGCTTCGCGACCCGGTATTACGATGAAGACGACTCGCTGACGGAAATTTCAACAACAATGCCCCTTACCTCAACCATCACTATCGGTAAGAAAACCGTGCAAATGCAGGTTACTCATCTGGCGGACATCTCCAGCACACCAGTCAACAAAGACAGTTCCGCTCGTTGGGTCTGCCTTCATGACGACGATGGCACGAATTACTGGTTCATTTCTGATAACGAAATGGGTGCAGGATTGCTAACTGCGCTAGTTATAGCCAAAGATGGCATCCATAACGAGTGTGCTAAAACAACGGAACCTGTCAGAGTCTCAGTCGCTAATGTTCCATTATTAAATGCGACGCATGGGAATTTAGTCGAATTGTTCGGCAAGAAAGAGATCGCCAAAAAGAAAGCGATGCTTTTTTATCAGGAGACGCCAGTACAGAATGGATTCATCCAGAGTAATACGGTCTCTTATTACTTCGATGGCGAAAAAGTGCGTGGCGTAATCATCGGGCAAATTACCAGTAACTAGCTTGCAGACTCCCTCTCCAGAGGGAGGGGGCGTTAAACCTGCCCGCCCAACTGCATATGCAGCAACGGAAACGGATTCCCCTGCCCGTCCAGTTCCGAGCGTCCGACCTGCTCAAACCCCATATGGCCATAAAACGCGACGCCCTGCGGGTTCTGCTCATTCACATCCACTTCGTTCGCGCCGAACGCTGCGATGGCGTGTTGCAGCAGCAATTTCCCAACGCCCTTCCCGCGGCTCGCGTCGTCAACAAACAACATTTCAATGCGGTTTTCATCCACGCCTAAAAAGCCGTGAATAACGCCTGCGTCATCGCGAGCAATCACAACCTTGAGATTTGGCAGATAGGCGTTGAGCAATAGCGGGCGCAGCGCCGCAATATCGCTTTCCTGTAAAAAGTGATGGGTGGCGCGGACGGAGGATTCCCAGATCGCGACCAGACGCTCGAAGTGTGTGGGGAGTGCGGTTTCAATTTTCATGGGGGGATCATGATTGGAAAATCCTACTAATGCAAATCACTCTATGCGGCCTGCTCCCCCTCACCCTAACCCTCTCCCTCAGGGAGAGGGGACTGACCGTGCGGTTTTTCATCCCCTACCCTGATCTCCATCACCGCATACACCCCGTCCTTCGGCACCACCACGGTGACGTTTTCCACCGGCACGCCCGCCGCGAGGTGGATGTCCTGCAGCTGCTGTAACGACCTCGGGTGAATATCCTCCCAGCCGATACCCCGCAGCACAAAGTCAATCTGCGGGCTGCTGGTGAGCATGTTCGACACAATCACCGCGCCGCCGGGCTTGACCAGCCGCAGCGCGCGCTGGAGAAAAATCACCGCGTCGGTATCGTTGAAGTATTCGAAAATCCCCAGCGCGTCGACCAGTTCGGCCTGATGCTCCCCCAGCTCCAGCAGCAGGTCCTCGTTACGCACCAGCGTATGGAGCAGGTTACGCCTGAGCAGCGTCAGCTGTTCGCCCACCACAATGCCTTCCTGCGCCGCCATGGTTTCCGCCCAGCTCAGCGCTACGGGGTCTTTGTCCACTAGCGTGAGATACACCTGCTGACCGTCGAGCTTTGCTTCGCGCAACGCCTCCAGCACCGGAATGGCGGCACCGCTCGCCAGGCTGACCCAGTTGTTCTCGCTTTCATTATGAATGTACTTATCCACCAGCGCTGCCAGCACCCGGGCGCGGGAGCGCACGCCAATCGCATCGTTAGCGTGGATAAACCACTGGCGGCTGTCGCTGTCCATTTTTGTGCCGTCGGGCAGGCGGTCCTCCAGCGGGTTTTGCACCACAAACAGCGCCAGCGCGGAGGGGACCAGCCGGGTGCGCCACGCGGTGAGCGCCGGACGGTTGCGGAAGGCCTGTTCGGAATAGCGGTTCTGCGGAACAAGCACGGCCTGCCCCCCTTCGTCGTATTCCACCCTCGGCGGCCGGAGCGCTGGCTCGGCTTTCAGGGCGCGGTCAAGGGAGGCGATCTCACGGGCCGCATCGTCTTTCATCGGCCACTGGTCGCTGACGTCGGGAAATGACGCGCTGAAAATCGTCATATTTTCCGGCGCATCGCCGCGAAAAGGCTGCCAGTTCATGTCGTCTTCCCTCCGGTGGGCTTTTAACGGAAGTCTATCCAGGCGAGCCAGTAATGCCCCAGGAAGAAAGCACGATTTTTATTGCTTCACCCACACCAGCTGGTCAACCCGGAAGCCCAGATTGCGCGCGGTGTTCAGGTAATCCTGCTTCACCGCATCCGGGATGGTCGGCGTGCGTGACAGGATCCACAGGTAATCGCGGTTCGGGCCGCTGACCAGCGCATACTGGTACTTATCGTCGAGTCTGATCACGTTATACCCGCCGTAGAACGGGCCGAAGAAGGAGACCTTCAGCGCGGCGGTGGTCGGCTCGCCGGTAAAGTACGCTTTGCCTTCGCTCTCATTCCACTTGTTCTTCACCGGATCGTACCCCCGGTTAAGCACGCTGATGCCGCCGTCGCTGCGCTTGCCGTAGGTCGCCGTCACCTGCTCCAGGCCGCGTTCGAAGCGGTTTTCCAGACGGGCGACTTCGTACCATTTGCCGAGATAGCGGCTGGCTTCGAAGTTGGTAATAGGCTGCACGCCTTTCGGCGGCGTGGGAGATTTACACGCGACCAGCGTCAAAGCAATCGCAACACCGGTCACAACGGGCCATAGCTTCATGAGAATTCCTTTCATTTGCACGGTTGGATGTTAAGTGTAGTGCACCGTTTCGGCGCTTCATCCCGTTCGGGAAAATTCGTAGTATATTGAGAGTATTCCTCCACTCTGGACACGGACATGGCTTACTCCATCGGCGAATTCGCCAGACTCAGCGGCATCACCGCCACCACCCTGCGGGCGTGGCAGCGTCGCTATGGTTTACTCAAGCCACAGCGCACGGAAGGCGGCCATCGCCAGTACAGCGATGAGGACGTCCAGCAGGCGCTCAAAATCCTCGACTGGGTAAAAAAAGGCGTCCCGATCGGCCAGGTCAAACCGCTGCTGGAACGCCCGACGCCGGGCCGAACCAACAACTGGCAAACCCTGCAGCAGAACATGCTGCAACGCCTGCAGGACGGCAAAGTCGAGTCCCTGCGCCAGATGATTTACGACGCCGGACGCGAGTACCCAAGACCCGAACTGGTCGCGAACGTGCTGCGCCCGCTGCGCCGCCAGGTCTCGGCTAACGTGGCCGCCGCCATGACCCTGCGCGCGATCCTCGACGGCATCATCATCGCCTATACCTCGTTTTGCCTCGAAGGCGATAAAAAAGCGCCTGGCGATAACATTCTGCTTAGCGGCTGGCACCTGAACGACCCGTGCGAGATCTGGCTCGAAGCCCTAACGCGCACCGGGCAGGGCCACCGCATCGACATTCTGCCAGTTCCGCCAGACGCCCTGGCTCCGGACATTTTCCCGGAGCGAAAATGGCTGCTGGTCACCAGCGGTAAACTCACCGCCGGGCGGAAAAAGCAGGTGGAGCAGTGGCAGCAGCAGGTATCGCTTGAAGTGATTATCCTCTGATCATTTTCTCCTGCGGGAATCTTCACGAAAAGTTGAATATTTTCCCGCGCCGCAAATGCTAACGTTTTCCTGTGACGAATAACTCCACAGGAAAACACCATGAAAAAAACTGCCCCTCTGCTGATCCTGGCCTCAATGGCCTTTGCCCCCGCCGCCTTTAGCGCCCCTGCCGGTACGCTGAGCGTCCACATTCTCGACCAGCAAACCGGGATGCCGCCATCAGACGTGAGCGTTACGCTGGAGAAGCAGCAGCAGGAC
Organism: Enterobacter sp. 5-4; assembly: GCF_000612205.1. Lineage (NCBI taxonomy): Bacteria > Pseudomonadati > Pseudomonadota > Gammaproteobacteria > Enterobacterales > Enterobacteriaceae > Enterobacter > Enterobacter sp. 5-4. The sequence goes on from NZ_JFHW01000006.1 coordinate 139,255, forward strand.
AAATGGACCCCGATTGCCAGCGGTAAAACCGACCATGACGGACGCATCAAATCGCTTTATCCGCAGGATCAGGACATGCAGCCTGGCGTGTATAAAGTGACCTTCAAAACCGCTGAGTACTTCCACGGCAAAAAGCTGGACTCCTTCTTCCCGGAGATCCCGGTGCTGTTTACCGTGACCCGCACCAACGAGAAGCTGCACATCCCGCTTCTGCTGAGCCAGTACGGTTACTCGACCTATAAGGGCAGCTAAGATGCATTGATTCTAAAGGAATAAAAAAAATAGTTCCGCGAATACTTGGACAAATTAGTCATGTTGTGTAAGTTTTAATTATATGAACGGGAGGACCACACCATGACAACGAAACCTGTGCTCGGTATTAGCGGATGTTTGACCGGATCCGCCGTTCGCTTTGACGGCGGACACAAGCGTATGAGCTTCGTCATGGATGAACTGGCCCAGTGGGTGAACTTCAGGCCCGTGTGTCCGGAAATGGCCATCGGCCTGCCGACGCCTCGCCCTGCGCTGCGTTTGATTATGACCACCAGCGGTGAAACGCAGATGCGCTTTAGCCACGCGCCTCACGAAGACGTTACGCAGAAAATGGCGGACTTTACGGCAGATTTTTTGCCGAAAATCGGCGATCTCGCCGGGTTTATCGTCTGCGCTAAATCCCCAAGCTGCGGCATGGAACGCGTGCGGCTGTATGATGAAAACGGCAACCGGGGCCGCAAGGAGGGGGTCGGGCTGTTCACCGCCGCCCTCCTTGAAACCTGGCCGTGGCTGCCCGTGGAAGAGGACGGACGCCTGCACGATCCGGTGCTGCGTGAAAACTTTGTCGAACGTGTTTTTGCCCTGCACGAATTGAACACGCTGCGTAAAAATGGCCTCACGCGCCGCGCGCTGCTGGACTTCCACAGCCGTTACAAACTCCAGCTGCTGGCGCACCATCAGGCGGGTTACCGTGAAATCGGCCCGTTCGTTGCCTCGCTGCACGAGTGGGAAGACCTGGACGCCTTCTTTGTGGCGTACCGGGAAAAGCTGATGACCATCCTAAAAAAACCCGCTTCGCGGAAGAATCACACCAACGTGCTGATGCATATTCAGGGGTATTTTCGTAACCAGCTGAACACCCGCCAGCGCGGCGAACTGCGCGACGTGATCCTGCATTATCGCAACGGACAGTTGCCTATCCTCGCCCCGATCACGCTGCTGAAGCACTACCTGGCCGAATACCCCGACCGGTATCTGATGACGCAAAACTACTTTGATCCCTATCCTGATGATTTGGGTCTGCGTCTGGCAGTCAAGTGATGAAAAAAATGCGAAGGCCCCATTGACCCGTAGAGGCCCAAAGCAGTACCCCGTTTAGACGACATCCTCACTGTCGTCTCTTTTTTGCATTTCATCTCAAAGACTGTGATTATATACAGGCTTATTCTGCGAAAGGGGCCTGCCTGTGATCCACACCCTGCACATCCAAAACTACCGCTCCATCCGCGAGATGTCGCTGGAGCTGGAGCAGCTCAATATCGTCTTCGGGCCGAACGGCACCGGGAAATCGAATATCTACAAGGCGATACACCTGATGCACAGCGCCGCCCAGGGGCAGTTTTCAAAGGCGCTGGCGAACGAGGGCGGCATTCTGAAGGTGTTCTGGGCAGGTAAAACCCGCAGCGACCAGCTGCGGCGGATGAACCTCGCGGTGGAAACAGAGACCTATGAATACGAGCTGCAGGTCGGGTTTGTGGAGAAGCTGCCTTACCCGTCGCAGTTCCAGCTCGACCCGGTGATCAAGGAAGAATCTCTCTGGCTGAGCGGCCAGCACCGACGCCCCTCGTCCCAGCTGATGAAGCGCAGGAATCAGGCCGTGTTTCTGAACAACGTGCATCACGAGAAGGTGACCCACAGCGGCACGCTGTACGAGAACGAATCGGTATTCGGCCAGCTCGGCGAACCGCACCTTTACCCGGAAGTGTCGCAGATGCGCGAGTCCCTGCGTAACTGGCGATTTTATCATGAGTTTTCTGTATCAATCGGCTCGGCGATGCGCGCCCCGCAGGTCGGTTTCCGCTCCCCGGTGCTGGCCAGCGACGGCGCCAACCTGGCGGCGGCGTTTCAGACCATCGTCGAAATTGGCGACGAGCTGCTGCTGATGCGCATCCTCGATCAGGCCTTCCCCGGCTGCGTGTTTTACAGCGACAACACCGGCGGACGTTTTCGCATGATGATGCAGCGCGAGGGGCTGAGCAGACCGCTGGAACCGGCGGAGTTCTCCGACGGCACCCTGCGCTTTCTGTGCCTGGCGGTAGCGCTGCTCAGCCCGCGCCCACCGGCGTTTATCGCGTTGAACGAACCGGAAAACAGCCTGCACCCACAGATGTTGCCCGCCCTGGCGAGCTTAATCGCCGAGGCCAGCCGCTACTCGCAGATCTGGCTCACCAGCCACTCGCCGGAGCTGGCGACGTTGATTGAGAAGCAGCGATCGTTTTCGCTGTATCAGCTGTCGATGGTTGAGGGGGAAACGAGGGTGGAGAGGCTGGGGTAAGCCGCATTCTCTTCCTTAGAAGCCCAACAAAAAGAAACACAGTCCCAAACTCGACATTACTCCGGGGGCTTCTTTCGTATCTTGCGCTCATCGAGTAAGGCATATAGCCACGATCTGACGCCTGCCGCGGTTGCTGCAATAGCGCTTACAACGACAACCTGCTTAATATCTGACCGGTCAAAAACAACGTCATGGCTGATGATGAATTTAACGACAATCAGGGCCAGAGAGAAAAACGCCAGGCAGCAAACAAACAGGTAGGCAATGCTGAACAATAACCTGGCGAGAGTAGGTTTATTTTTTGTCATTTTGTTCACATCATCTTTATCGGCATTATCGAAAACGCCCTTCTCAGAGAACCAAAAATATCATCAATATATACCTTTCCCGAGTCTGGTACAGGGCTAAACAGTGGTTGATATGAAAGGCCTGCAAATGTACGAACAGGGCTATAATTTTTATCTTTCCGATAGCAGTGTGTGGTTAATGAATTTAAGTTCTCTGCCCTGATTTATACACAGCAGATTCATTCTCTGCAGCTGCAAACCACGCGCTAAAGTTAGCTACTGCACCATGGTCCGCCCACCCCGGTGATGCAAAAGCATGAACATAGTAAACGTTAGGATCGCCTGATATAGAGTGGCCGTCAAAACAAGCAACATCGTCAGAGTCACTCTTTTTTGCAAATGGTATCAAATTTCGTTCTGGGTATTGCTTTTTAATTTCATCAAACCACTGCTGAGAATATCCCTCGAACTCGCACAGGAACCACCAAGGTTCCAGATCAATAAGATAGTCTTCATCTATAACATTCAGAAAGCTCTGCGGATACTGAAACCCCATGACAAACTCTTTATTCGACCAGTGGTCGCCTCACCCGTGTTGTTGGTGCTAACCTCTTTTTAGGTCGTAGAAATAGAATATTTCAGCCACTTTTAGTTTATCAATTGAATATCGCGTTGAACTAACCGGAAAACAGCCTGCCCCCGCAGATGCTGCCCGCCCTCGCGAGCTTAATCGCCGAGACCCGCCTCTACTCGCAGATCTGCCTTACCAGCTTCGATGGCGGAGGGGGAGACGCGGTGGAGAGGCTGGGGTAGTCTCAATGGGAACGGAGGCTGTTTTTTCGCATCTCGCTTCAGTGAAGCATGCCAATAAAGAACCCCAGATACCCGGCCCTGCTTAACCATATAAAGGGGCTGGTAAGGCCGGATCGCCGGATATTAATCAACTCTCTCATGGGGGCCAGGCCATCATTTTTGATAACGACATTTTTTGCACAATAGCGGCAATGCATAATCAGAAATAAAATTCCGGCGAACGCAAAACCAAAATAACTTTCGCGACTTCCCCAAAAATGGGTGCTTAATTTTAAATAAGTTAATCCCCAGATACTGACTAGAAAGACGATAAATGAAGATGCTGCGATGTTCATGTCTCGCTTACTACCCAGACCAAAAAAGAGCGCATCAAAGAAAAACATCGTGGTAAGAGGTGACTGAACGCTTCTTCCCGTCACTTTACTAAAACGGACAAACACGACAGTTCCGATGAAAAATGCGAACAGCGCAATTCCTAACAACAGATAAATCATTTGATTAGTCCTTCATTGCTTTCTGACATACAACCCCACTCGGATTGTCGGAACAAGACGCCATATCAACGCCATGCTGGCGTATCGTCGCGGCCTGAACATCTTCGCTACCGCCGAGTAAATCATCATCCGCAATAATTAATTTTTTTAAAAGAAAGATACTAACAACCTATACCAACAACAAGTCCACCAAATGAAGCACCCTTAATAACCCTCACTAAGTCAAAAATATTTATCTCAAAAGGAATATTACGAATGAAATAGAGACAGACTTTGAAAAAAATAAGTTAACAAAGCAATAATCTCCATTGTTAAAATCAGCGCCAGCAAAATAAAAAATATTAACCGTTTTTTTAGTTGATTTTGCTGCTCCATTATTGTTGTTAGCAGCCGTAATTTGCCGAGGCCCGCGGGCTGTTTTTTCGCATCTCACTCATACTATCTATTCTCAGCGACTATTTTTCCAGCGATACTCATGCAGTTTGTTTTTTAACCACACCCCTACACCTAATATTAATCCTGTAATACCCCCTTTTATTAATGCGATATGTAATGCCTTTTTCCATGAAAAAAAGAATTCACCATCGTTAAAATAGAAAATTATTGACACTCCGAACTGGCATGCGAAAAGAACAATAGTGACTAAAACTGTACAGTACATAACCAAGAAAAGAAGCCAAAAGATACCAACCTTACTGAAGATGCTCATTGCTTCTTCTCCCGTTTGTTTAACTCATCTTTTACCACTTTTCCTGGAAATTCAAAAGCAGTAGAACCTGTTACTACACCAATAACATCCTTTGTCACTTGATCAGCTACTGGAGACAATGAACCAAAAACTTTTGCTCCTAAACTACCAGCCGCACTTCCAAATCCACGACTTATCAGAGTGTTACTCGGGTCTTCCCTTTTAATCGCACTGCCAATCGCAGCCCCAATATTGATTGCCGCTCATACGTTCCAGCCTTTCCCCGTAGTTGCGGCAGATGCCACGCCCGGCATAATGGCATCAACGGGGAGCAGGTCAGTGAGAAGCAGGCTATCGTAAAATAGCCTGCCGGGATGAGTTCAGATATTTCCAAACAGTATTGCGTAACAAAAAAACGCCGCAGGAGCTGGGATCTTCTCAAGCCATCATATTGGCTAAAATTTGGCCTATATCATTAAGTAAGGCACAGACATCTTCTTTAGAAGCCCCAATCCTGGTTTCAAATTCAGGAACAGAGATACCATTACAGATTTCATTTAAAGCTGAATTCAGGATCAATAACTCATTTTCATCAATGGTTAATTGAGCTTGTTTCCCAGCAAGAGATATTACATTCATCACCTCAAATTATCGAAGTACGCCCTACCGTTTACAGGCCTAAAAACGGTTCCACCATCTGATGTTTTAGGATTGCGTGACCTGGCCGTTTTGGAGTACCGTCGCGGACGGCGGTACTCCAAAAACACATCTTGTCTGGAAGTGAAAAAGGCAGAGCAAAAAAATCCCGCGGACAGTTGGCTGGATTTGTACTCACACAGGTAGCCGAGCAAGTAAGCTATTTACCTTTTCCGTATCTTCCGGGTGAAGCAGCAAATACTTTTCACTTGCAAGTCGTACGTAGTGATAGCAGATTTCTTCACTAACGATAGTAGTATCTGCTTCAGAGGGAGGATAACCAACAGCAAATTCAACACCCTCAAAATGTTCACTTTCGTCATAACTTTCCATATCAGGAAAGAAGCAGTAAACCCCATCTCTCATAAATGAATGCTTTTTAATAATACTTTCAATAGACATCAAGAAATCACCATCATTATACATGAGGTCAAAGTAAGTTTTTATAACCACGTAAGGGTCTGATTTTATATAAGGTAAACCAAATAAAAATTTCATTCATTTAATCCTATTTGGGATGAAAGTTTGTGACTCGACCTGTATTTTTATCGAGATAAACTCTAAAATTCAACCCGCCAGCTGTAGCGTCATATGCTGACTGACCATTGAGCATTGCATCTCTATACCCTTTCACTGCAGCCTCTTGCCCAAGATCTAACATTACTTTGTCAGTATATATTTTCGGATCATAGATAGTTTTCTTTTCTGGACTTGGTTTATATTTTCCATCTAAATTCCCCATGCGATCTTTGGTAGGAACTAAGTATTCAACTTCAGAAATACCTTTAACATTTGTAGGTTTCTCGCTTACGATTTTTACGCCATATTTTTTAACGGCATCATAAAACGCATCAGCATTATGCCCACCTGAAATCCCACTCTTTTGCGTAAACCCATCAACCGTTGCCAGATGTTTTGGTTGATCAATTCTGATACTCATCCCATCAGGATAAGTGATTGTCGTAATGCCCTTCTCTGTACTGGTTTTATATGGCAGCGAATTTCCGTCGTACTGACCGCCAGGATACTCTACATTTTTAATATCCTTACCCGGTTTTACTGAATACTCGCCATCGCCAGCAGTCCATGTGATCGATGGATTTTCAGGAATAACTTTCTCTACTTTGGAAGTGACTTTTGCAACAATCTTCTCTGTCAGAGCCGTACCTGTTTTTGCAACACCAACACCACTGGCAACAGCAGTAATGAGATCGGACATGAGTTTACCCGCCTCAAGACCTGCATTGTACGCACCTCCCGCACCTGCCCTCTGATACTCTGATTCCATCAGATTGATACGATCAATATAACTTTGTTTAACGGCATCCGACATCGTACTGAACATGTCGTCGCTCGTGATTAATTGCTTAATCGCATCATAAGTGGCGGCAGGATTTGTGATGGCTTTCGATAAACTCTCGACGGAATCACTAATCCCCTGAGGAACACCAACCAGCATACCAGCCCCGTAGGCGGCCTCCTGCCCGATATCAATAGCATCCCATTTAGCACCGACTTTCAACTGGCATGAGGTGTTACCTTTACAGGCATCAAACTCTTTATCCCGCTCAGAACGTTGTTGGTTGCTAAGATAGTTATTCTCAACCGTCGTTTTGCCCGCCTGAGCCGCCGCTACCGCATTCGCGCTGCTGTCTCCGACAAGCCCGCCAGCCAGACCAGAAGCCAGTGTCGCCAGCGCAGATACCGTCTGTTTTTCTTCCTCGCTCAGTTCGCTGACCTGTTTGCCAAAACCGTCAACCGCAATCTTACCAGCCAGCTCACCCACCGCCGCGCCAGCTGCAGCGGACGCCGCATCTCTGCCGGAAGCGGCTGCAAGTGCGGCGTTGACAACCGCATGGGCCAGCACGCGTCCCTTAAGATCCTTCTCCGGGATGGCATTCGCGATGGCATTGGCGATATACGGCGCGGCACCGCCCGCAATCGCAGCTTTAATATCGCCACCTGCCAGCGCCTGAATGGCCGCCGTTGCTGCCGTGATGGCGCGCTGGGTGCTCTGCCCCGTTCCCATGCCAGACTGGTTAAACGCTTCGTTATAGAAGGTCTGGTACATCTGGTCATGAATCGCCTGATCGGTAACCTCTTTACCGTCTTTTTTCAGCTGGCTGATGGCGGCGTTACGCGCATCGCTGCCCGCGGTTTTCATCTTCTCGTTGGCCGCTTCCGTGGCCGCAATCTTGCCGTTGGTGCGCGCAATATCCGCAACCTGATTGCCGATCTCGCCAATCATTTGCGCGGTTTGCAGGCGTTTCTGCTCTTTCTCTTTGTTAAAGATCGGGTCGATGCTGCCATTGGCATGGTCAGTGTCACGGCTGAGCGTGCTGACGTCCTGCTTCTGGTTAGCCTGGTCGCGAACAATGATAGCACCGTCGGCTACCGCTGATTGCGTGGTCCCTTCAGCATGGCCGCTGCCGCCCATTCCTGCCAGCATTGTGCTGGCCATGTTGCTAACCAGATTACCCGCAACCCCGGCGCCGCTGCTGAAGCCGACACCCTGATGTTCAACCTTATACTCCGCCTTATTGTTGATGTCCGTAAAGCCCAGCGTACCGGTCTCAAGGCGGTTTTTGTCTGCATCAGCACGGCTGGCAATCACCGCACCGTCCAGCTGCGTATGGTTGCCAACGTTAATATCAAAGCCGCCTTTGCCAGCGAAGATCCCGGTCTGCTCCTGGACCGAGTCGTAGTTGCTCTTCATCTTGTCGCGGCTGATGCTAAAGCTGCCGCTACCGCTGCCCGCTCCCCAGGTGTAGCTTGCACCCGCATTCATACTCTGCTGTTTGCTGTTGTATTTGTCGCTATCCTGCAGGCTGCTGAGGGTCAGGTCGCGCCCGACATCCGCCGTGACCTTATCGCCGTTGACCTGCGCGCCTTTAAGTACCGTATCGCGGCCGCTGGTCAGGTTGACGTTCTGTCCGGCATCCAGCGTCGTTTCGTTCCAGGAGGTTCCATTGCCTTTTTCGCTGCCTCTGGCGGCGTTTACGCTGGCAGAGACGGTGATGCCCGCGCCATTCGGACCGGCGGTAATACCGATCCCGATTGAGCCACCCTTGCTGGAGTTACTGCCCGTCAGTTTGTTGGTGTCGGCTGCACTCGTCAGGTTGATATCCTGAGCCGCATTGAGCGTCAGATCCTTGCCAGCCTTCAGCTGGCTGCCCGCCACGGTAATATCACCGCTGTTGGCAGCGTTGCCCTGACCTGTCGCCGTGATGGCGAGGTTACCCCCGGCATTCAGCGTGCTGCCGGTCGTTTTGTCCTGCTCCGAGTGTGAGGTGGATTTAGAGGACTGTCCGCCAATGGAGGCCATCACGCCGAACGCGCCATTGTTGGTGGGATCGCTGCCGTTAGCCGCTTCAGCGAGACGGTTGGCCTGCACGGCCTGAACACCCGACAGTGCCGCTTTGGTCGCCTGCAGTGCGGCGAGACGGCCATCGCTCTGGTCTTTCACCGCCATTGCCGTGCTGGCCGCAGTGTTCACCGCGTCACCCACTGCGCCGGAGAGGGCAATCGTCAGGCCACTGCTTTTCTGCTTGAAGGTTTGATCGCTGGTGAGCCTGTCGTGGCCCGGCTCGATCGTCACGCTGTCTCCGGTGAGCGCCATATTTTTGCCAGCCACCAGATCCGCGCCGCCGACATGCAGCTGATTACCGGCGGCAATATCAACGCTCCCCCCCGTCGAGCCCACCGTACTGAAACTCTGGCTCTGGGTGGTGCCCTTCTCACGGAGATCCTGGGTACTTTTGCTGCTGCCGATGGTGAAACCAATCCCACCCGAGCCCATCAGGCCGGATTTTTTCTCTTCCTTAAAGCGCCAGGAGGTATCGCTGTTCGTCGCTGCCACAATATCGACGTTGTTGCCCGCCTTAAGCTTCACGTCGCCGTCGCCCGCCACGGCGGAACCGTTCACCAGCAGGTTATTGCCCGCCACCACCTGCACGTTATCGCCGCTCAGCAATGAGCCGGATTCACGCGTCGCGCTGTTCTCCTCGATGGTGTGGGTGGTTTTCTTGCTCAGGAACCCTTTTTTGGTTTTAGTCTGCTCTTTGTAGTGATAATCGCTTTCGGTTGCGGTGGCGAGATTTATGTCCCGCCCTGCGCCCACGCCAATATCCCCGTGTGCTGTGACCTGCGCCGCCTGGGTATTAACATCACGGTTCGCAATGATTGTGGTGCTGCTGCCGCTGGCGATCTCCGTTCCCTGCTGGCGCACAGACTGGTTGATCTCGACCTTTTTCTTCGCGCTGTATTTGTCGCTGGTTGTGGTCTCTGCCGCCAGCAGATCGATATCCCGTCCGGCCTGCAGCCCCACGCGATCCTGTGCGGCAAGCGCCGCGGCGTTACTGCGCAGATCGCGGCCTGCGGCCAGCGTCAGATCGTCGCCAGCGCTAATGACCGTACGCGTATTATCCGTCTTCAGGGAATCCGTTTTCGCGGTCTGGCTGTGACGGCTATTCTGCGCCACATCCAGCACCAGATCGTTCCCCGCCCAAAGCGCAGCGCTGCCTCCGGCCGTCAGATTACTGCCCGTAACGTTCAGATCGTAACCTGCCTGCAGGCCAAGGTTGCCTCCGCTGGTGACCGTACTGCCCTGGTTGGTGACGGTCTCATTGAGATTGCGGCCATAACGGTCGCGCGTCACCAGTTGATTCCCTGTAACAGAGATATCATCCAGCGCTTTTAGCAACATATCGCCGCCAGCACTGAGGTTAGCGCCGGTATTGATGATATCTTTCCCGGCGCTCAGGGTCAGGCTGTCCGTCGCTTTGATGGAAGCAAGCGCGCCCAGGTCGGTTTGCGTCAGCGAGACGGCCTGGCTGTTCCATCCGTTCGTGGTACCCGAGATATTCCATTGGTTGGTCAGCGTCTGGTTAACAATACTGCCCCCCACGCTCTCAAGGCTAACCGTCTGCCCGCTGATGGTTGACCCCACGTTATTGATATTGCCCAGGGCGCTAAGCTGCAGGCTTCCGCTGGAACCGATCAGGCCACCATTGATGTTGTTGATTGTGCTCTGGCTGCTGGCAGCCAGCAGGCTTTTACCCTGCAGCGTACTGCCGTCATTCGTGATGCTGCCAGCATTAAGGATCACCTGATTTCCGGCGATAATGCTCCCTTTGTTAAACGCCACGTCCTTCGCCGACAGGTACAGCCTTGGCACGAGGACATTTTGTCCCTCAATCACCGTGTTTTCCCACCACAGGATACTGGAATCCAGCGAGGCAACCTGCTCTTCCGACAGGCTGACGCCGAGCTGTAACCCCAGCTTGTCACGGGCCTGAGCGGCGCGATCGATCAGATACTGCATCTGCTCAAGGTCGGAGCCCACGCCGTTAACGTAGCGGCTACCGGTCTCGTTCAGGATCTGATTGCTGACGTAGCGGGTGTCGAAGGCCGCATCGCCCAGGAAACGGTAATCATATTCCGGACGCAGATTCAGACGCGCCAGGAAATAATCCGACCCCAGGAACTGCGTGGTATCGGTATAGGTTGTACGGGTTTCCTGCGGCGCCGAAGGCGGCGTTGTCCCGGCCAGCTTGTACAAATCATTAAACAGGCTGCTATCCAGTTGCCCTAAACCCGCCAGTTTCGGGTTGGTAACAATGAGATACGGGCTTTTCGGATCGCGGTTTGCCACAAAATAGCCGTTATTGTTGGCCGGTAGCGGATAGTCGCTCAGCTTAATCGGCGAACCATTGCTGGTCAGCGCTGGGGCAACCGACGAGATATCGGTAAGCGAAACAGGACGGTAGTTATAACCCGGTGGCGGAGGCGTTTTCCCGCCGCTGGAAAGCGAAATGATCTGAGCCGTTACCGCAGCGATTTCACCGATCTTATCGCGGGAAGCCAGCGCGGACGTTCCGCTTGTTCCCGACTGCTTCTGCCCCGCCAGCGCTACGGTATCGCTGGCAATAGTCGTATGCTTGCCACCCGCGCTGCCGGGAACCACCAGGGCTGCACCGGTCCCGGTCAAATCAACCGGCGTACCGTTCGCACCGTTCTGGGAGGTTAAGCCTGCAGCCTGCAGGTGAACGTCAGCCAGCTTGCCGCCTGCCTGGCCAAAATCGCCGATGCTCTGGGGACGGTTATCAATCGATGCCAGACCGTTATTACCGGCATTGCGGCTGGTGAGCACTTCCGCATTACCTATGCCACTCCCACCGCCGGGCAGGTTAATGGTCGCCTGCGGTGCGGCAACGCTTTGGCTGCTTGCCGCGCCGAGTCCGGTGGCCTTAGCGCCAGACGCAACGGTCGGGCCGCCAGACAGGTTCAGCCCGGGGGCACTGAGGCCAGGCTTATAGCCCGGGGCGTTCGCCGTGGTGGAGGTATTGCTGATATTGTTGCTGAAGCTGGCGACTACCGCGCCGCCGGCCTGGATAACGGCGCGATAAACGTCTCCGCTGGCCCCTTCAGTGGTCACACTGTCAAGAACATAGCTAATCGACTTCGATACCAGCTTGTCATAGCTTCGCGTGGTCTCATCAGGTCTGCGGGCATATTTATCGCCTACCCCATAGCGATAAACGTTATAAACCGTCGACGTGCCGTTTAGCCATGACTGGTTATTTAAGGTACTTCCTGAAAGCTGAATATTTCTGTTCGCCAGAATCGACGACGCCATATTTTCAACGTTATCAGACCGGGCGATGATGTCTCGGCCGGACGCAATGCGGGACTGCTGCCCCTTCGCGCTCACGGATACCGAAACGGTTTTAACGGCAACTTTTTGAACATCCGCGTCTTCATAAGGCGCATAGTTGCCAAGCATTTCGCTCCAGTCGTCACCGTGGCCGTGATAACTCTGTCCTTCCGTCACATAAATACCGTACTTGCCGGTACCGGAAGAGGAAATCCAGTCCACAGGAATATCCGCCGTTCCACCCTTAACCCAGGACGGTGCGATATTCGTTTCGCTCTGGGCTGCATTGAGCCCATCCCGCTCGTTTACTAAATGCCCGGTCAGGATTGAAATGTCGCCACGCAGGGTTTCAATACTGCCTGAAGTATTCACGACCTCCGCGCTAGCGTTACCTGCGCTGTCGCGCTGCATCCACAGGCTGTTACCGGCCAGAATATCGCCGCGCGCGTTACGGATGCTGTTCGCCAGCAGGCTCATATTATTGCCCGCGTACAGCAGAGCGCTATTCAGCAGCGTGCTTCCGGCGCTGGCGATCAGATCGCCTGCAGTTCCGACAAACCCTGCGTTATTAATACCGTTCAGGCTGCTCAGGCGCAGCGTACCGCCCGCCTCGACGCTGCCTGTACCATTCAGGTTTAGCTGCCCTGCGCTAAGCTGGCTTTCGCCATAGCCCGCCCGCAGCTGGCCGTTATTATTCAGCGTACCCGCAGCGGAAAGCTGTATCCCCTTGCCCTGCATCAGGCCATTGGTCGTGATATCGCCCTGGCTGGTGACGGACAGCGTATTCCCCGCGGCCAGCGTAGTCAGCTGATTATAGGAAGCCTTGCTCGCGAGGGTGAGGTCCCCCAGCGCCACAACCTGCCCCTGAAGGCCGGTATTAGTGGCGTTAATCGCCAGGTTACCCTGGCTAAGCATCCGGGCAGCAGCAGCGTTATTGACCTGCGAGGCGGCAATCCCAAGATTCTGGGTGGCGTATACCGTACCGTTATTATCGAGCTGGCCCGGATTAACCGTCAGGTTCGCGCCCTGCAACATGCCGTCGTTTACAATATAATTACCACCGAGCGTTCCCTGCTGCTGTGCCAGCACCGTACCGCTGTTGTTCAGCGAACCGGCGTTGAGCCACAGCGCAAAGCCCTGCACCCAGCCGCTGTTGGTCAGCCCCGGCGTATTCAGCGTTAGCGTTGAACCACTGAGTAACTGCCCCTGATTACTGCCGCGATCGCGCAGGTCAAGCTGCGTATTACCGTTCCCCTGTAGCGTACCGTCATTATTCAGCGTCTGTGCGCCCAGCTGGAAAGCGCCCTGGCTCAGCATCACGGCATTGCGTCCGTTATCGACGTTACCGCGCAGCGTGGCGTTGAGCGCGGTATTCGCCTCCATGCGGCCCTGGTTATTCAGGCTACCGGCATTCAGCGTCAGGGTGCTCCCCTGGATATGACCGAGGTTGGTCAGGATATTGGCGCCCATGCTGAGCAGGCCGTTGCTTAACAGCTTCGCACCCGCCTGCTGGTCAAGATCGCCGCTGAGCGTGACGCCAAGGCCATCGGCACCGCTGATGCTGCCGCTGTTACTGAGCGAACCGCCCGACAGCGACATCTTCTTCGCCAGCATTTGCCCCTGATTCTTCAGCGTTGGCGCCCCGAGCGTGGCCGTCCCGTTCGCCACCATTGAGCCCGTATTGACCAGGGAGGAGGTCAGCGCGAGATCCGTATTTCCCGCGCTTTGCAGCGTACCGTTGTTCTGTAACTGCCGGGCGTTAACCTTCAGGTACTGCGACTGCCACAGACCATCATTCGTGATGCTCTGCCCACCCGCCAGCAGCGTTCCCTGCGTTTTCATTGATGCACCGGCCCGGTTGGTCAGCCCCTGAAGAGGTTGAAGCGTCAGGGCGTTCAGACCAATCACGGAACCGGCGTTATCGACCGTACCACTATTTACCGTCAGGGTACTGCCCTGAAGGCTGCCCCCGTTTGACAGGCTGCCGCCGTCCAGTATCAGGTCACCGTCAACCAGCAGAGAGCCCTGGTTATTCAGCGCCCCCGCAGCAACGCGCGTACTCCCCTGGCCAAGCAGGCGACCCGTGTTGGTCAACTGGTTATCAACCTGAGCGGTCAGTCCGTCGGTACCGAGTACGCTGCCGCTGTTGTTCCAGCCACTCGCGTTCACGCCGAGCCGTTGCCCCTGCATTATCCCGCCATTCGCGAGCTGACCGGCCTTAAGCGTCAGCTGTCCGCCGGAAAGCAGTTTCCCGCCGGTCAGGTTGTTCAGCGTCGGGGCGGTAATCGACAGCCCGCCGTCGCCCTGAAGCACGCCGCGGTTATTCAGAATATTGACCGCCAGCGTGGCATTACTCGCCGCCAGCTGACCTGCGTTATCCAGCCTTGCGGCCGTCAGGTTCAGCCCCTGCTGAGCGAGCAGCCGTCCACTTTGTTGGTTCGTCAGCTGGTTGCCGATATTCAGGCCCAGATCGCGCGCCTGCACGATGCCCTGGTTGTCGAGATTATCGAGATTAAGCGTGAGCCCCTGCTGCGAAAGCAGCAGCCCCTGGTTGGTCAGCTGCGGCAGGGAAAGCGTCAGCGCCCCGCCGGTGATAATTTGCCCGCCGGTCTTATTGTTAAGTACCAGAGTTGATGGCGTCAGGGAGTTCAGCGCCAGCGCGCTGTTACCCTGCAGCAAGCCGACGTTGGTCAGCAGATTGGTGATGATATTCACCGAATCTCCCGCTAACGTGCCCTGGTTGTTAAGGCTGGCGGCGCTCAGGGTCAGATCTTTTTGTGCCACCAGGCGTGCATTGCCGCGGTTCACGACGTCGCCGGTGAAGCTTAGCCCCACACGGCTCCCTTGTAGCGTTCCCTGGTTATCCAGGGTGGCTCCAGAAAGGACCAGCGCCTCTTTTACAGACATCAGCCCCAGGTTGACCATCTGCGGGATGGAGAGATTCAGCGAGCTGCCGCTAACAATTTGCCCGTTCGTCAGATTGTTGAGCCGCGGCGTGTGCAGCGCCAGCGCGCTGTCTCCCTGCAGGATGCCGTTGTTGTCGATCTGGCCGCTGGTAAGCTCGACACTCATTGCGGCAAGCACACCGTTATTCGTCAGGCTGGCGCTCTGGCTGCTAAGTTGACGGGTCGCCAGCAGCTTGCCCCCGCTCTGGTTATTCAGCTGTTGCGCGACGTTAAGATTTAACGCTCCGGCAGACAATGTGCCCAGGTTGTCAAAGCTGCCGGTCGTCAGCGTCATATCCTGACTCGCCTGAACGAGCCCGCCGTTGGTAAACTGCGGCAGATCGAGATTAAGCGAGCCGCCGGACAGAATTTGTCCACCGGTAAGGTTATCCAGGGCCCGGGTATCGAACGTCAACGCAGCGCTACCCTGCAATAAACCGCTGTTGCTGATGCTGTCCGATTGCAGGTTAAGCGTACCCGCCGCCAACTGCCCGCGGTTATCTACAGCGCCTGCGCGAATATCAAACCCGGCCTCGCTGAGTAACGTTCCGCTGTTTGTTAGCGTGCTGCTGACGTTCAGGCTCGCGCCTTGCTGGCCAAGCAGCGTCCCCTCGTTATTCCAGCTTCCGGCCTTAACGTTCAGCGTCCGGCCCTGTAGCGTACCGGCGTTATCGCCCTTATCCCCGGCAATCGTCAAATCGCCGCCGCTTAACAGCTGTCCGACGATCAGGTTATTAATCACTTTGGCAGCAGGCGTCTGCGCGGCGTCAACACTTCTCAGGCCCGAGGTCTGTGCCGCTTGACCCTGGATCGCCAGCCCACTGTTACCCTGCACCAGGCCGCTATTGTTCAGGATCCCGAGAGCCAGGTGCGCATTATCTGCCGCCAGCGTGCCGCTGTTGGTTAACGTATTGCCGTCAAAAGCCAGCGCCTGGGTGGCAAGCACTTTGCCCGTGTCCCGGTTGGTCAGCGCGTTTTTTACCGCGAGGGTCAGCGTGTCGGCCTGAATCACACCGCTGTTAGTCAGCATTGCGCTCGTGAGATTTAGCGCCTGTTTGGCCAGAAGCGTACCAACGTTGCTGAACGCGTCTGCAACGAGATTCAAAGCACCATTGCTTTGCAGCGTCCCGGTATTGTTCAGCTCTCCGGTGCTCACGCTAACCGTATTTGCTGCCAGAATACCGCTATTATCGAGCTGACTGGCGTCAAGCTGCAGCTTGCCCTGGCTCAGCATTTGCCCGCTGATGGTCGCGGTATTATCCACATTCAGCGTCAGATCGCCTTTACCTGTCAGCGAACCCGCATTAGTGAAATCCACGCCGTGCAGGAGAGCGTTCTGCCCCTGCATCAGGCCAGTGTTGTTCAGCTGCTGGCCGGTAATATCGAGCAGCCCACCACTTAATATCTTGCCTGCTTGATCGTTATCGAGGCCGGTAACGGCAAGTTTAAGACCAATATCCCCCTGCAGCAGGCCGCTATTTTGCCCGCGTCCGGACGAAATAATGACGTTGTTGCCGATAAGCTGCCCGTCGTTACGCCAGCTTCCGGCGTTAAGCGTCAGCAGGTCGTCTGCAAACAGATGCCCCTCAGGCTGGTTGTTTACCTGACCGGACAAATTCAGCTGCACATTCAGTGCTTCCAGACCACCGCGGTTATCAAGAGAAGTCCCGTCCAGGCGCAGGTTTTTCCCCGTCGACATCAGCCCGTCATTGATCAGCGCAGGTACCGTCAGCGCAATATCATCGCCTGCTACCAGCGAACCGCTCTTTTGATTGGACAATGAGGCGGCGGAGAAGCTGAGCTTGCCGTCGGCCTGAATTAATCCGCTGTTATTTGCCTGCCCCACTGCGCTGTCGATGTTAACGGTTGCAGCAGCAATTACCCCTGTATTAGAAAGCGCCCCGCTTTTCAGGCTGAGGGAATTCTGGCTGATAAGACGCCCGTCGTTGTTGAAAGCCCCGGCGAACAGAATATTCAGCGCCTCGCGGCCCAGCATTTGTCCGCGGTTAACGCCGCCAGACTGTCCACCCGCGAGCGTCAGGCTTTTCCCCTGAACCCGGCCAGCGTTATCCAGACGGTCAACATTAAGTCCCACATCACCATCGCTCAGCAATTGGCCGCTGGCGATGTTGTTCAACTGGCTGCTCTGCAGGCCGAGGGACTGGTTTCCCTGAATCAGCCCGCTATTTGTTAAGCTGCTAACCGCAAGACGCGCGTTGCTGCTGATAAGCTTCCCGGCGTTATCACCGCGGGCGGCGTCAATCGAGAGGGTATCGTCTGCCAGCAGTACGCCACTGGCCTGGTTATTCAGCGTCTGTACCGACGTTAACGCCAGATTGCCTGCTTCAATATTGCCGCCATTCGTTAGCGTCAGCGCGTCGATAGCCAGCCCCTGACTGACCGAAATCAGCCCGGCGTTGACCAGCCGATCAACATGTAAACTACCTCCGCTGCCGCTCATTTCTGCGCCTGCAGTATTATTCAATTCCCCGGCGGTGAGCGACAGACCGTTGATAGCAAGCACCTGGCCGCTGTTATCCAGCCGCCCCGCACCGATCTGAACCGTGTCCCCCTGCAGACGTCCGGCGTTCCCTCCCTGCACGGTATTCAGGGTGAGCGCACCGCCGCTCAGGAGTTGACCACCTGAAAGGTTATCCAGCGTATGGCTGCTGACGGAAAGCCCCTGATTTCCCTGCAATAACCCCGCATTTGACAGAGTATTGGCGATTATCGTGCCTGAGCGGCTAATCAGCTGCCCCCGGTTGGTGAACTCAGGTGTCGACAGGTGAAGCGAATCATCTGCCAGCAGCACACCTTTCGCCTGGTTATTCAGCTGCTGGCGCAGCGTCAGCTGTAAATCCTTCGCCTCGATGTTCCCAGCGTTGTCCAGCGTCGCGGCCTCGATAGCCAGCCCCTGGGTGACCGAAATCAAACCGGCGTTAATCAGGTCGGGAATGGCAAGTCTTAGCCCGCTGCCGCTGATAATGCTGCCCTGCTTCTGGTTATGGAGTGAGGAGGCGGTAAAACCAAACAGCTGGTCACCCTGTAGCAAACCGCTATTGGTCATCTGCCGGGTGTTGATGTTCAGCTCGGGCGCCGCGATCTGCCCCTGGTTATCCAACTGCTCGCTCGTAAGGCCCAGTTTGCCTTTGCTGAGCAAATTACCGCTATTGGTGAGGCTTTCGGTTCCGCTCAGGCTAAGCGCAGATAATCCCAGCATCTGGCCATTGTTATCCGCCTTTCTGGTATTCAGTCCAATAGTCTCGCCCTGCACCTTACCGGCGTTGCTGAACCCTAGGGTCTCATTGAACGTCAGCGTACCGCCGCTGACGACTTCGCCTTCGGAGGCATTGTTAAACTGCTCACCGTCAGCGACAAGTGCCGCGCTCCCCTGCAGCAAACCCTTATTGACGAGCGTCTTCGCGTTCAGCGTCGCGCTTTCCGACATCAGACGTCCGTCGTTACTGAGCTGCGGCGTCGCGAGCTTCAGGCTGCGCTGGGCCAGGAGGATCCCCTCAGCCAGGTTATTCAGCTTTTCGCGCAGCTTTAGCTGCAGATCCTGAGCTTCAATCCGCCCGTTGTTATCCAGCGTTAACGCATCAATGGCAGCGCCTTGCTGAGCGGAGATCGCGCCAGCATTAACCAGCTGCTGTACGGTAACGGCCAGGCCGCTGCCTGCCTGAACAGTGCCGGAAAGCCCGTTTGCCAGCGCGCCGACATTCAGATCCAGCGCCCCGCCGCTTTGCAACCAGCCGTCGTTAGTCAGGCTGTTGCCGCTAATGCGCAGATTGTCTGCCGTGACGCCGCCGAAATTAGCAAACTTCCCGGCGTTCACGCGGCCAGTCTGCTGGCTGACAAGCCGCCCGTCGGCGAGGTTAGTAAACGTATCGCGGACATTGACCGACAGATCGTCCAGCCCCGAAGCCTGACCCCCGTTGCTCCACTCCCCGGCGTCAATCGTCAGCGTTTTGCCCTGAACGCTGCCCGCGTTATCAAACGCCGGGGTCGTAAGCGCCAGCGACGCTTCCGCCAGCAGTACGCCGCCTTGCTGATTACTTAATTTCTGACCCGCTTTCAGCGCCATCGACTGGGCTTCAAGATTGCCGCTGTTCGTCAGCATCAGGCTTTCAATGGTTAGCCCCTGCTTCACCGAAATCAGCCCGGCATTCACCAGTTGTGGGATATTCAGCGTCAGCCCGCTGCCGCTGATGATTTTTCCCCCGCTCTGGTTAGCCAGCCTTGTGGAAGCGAGCTGCAACGTTTGCCCGCCCTGCAGCAGGCCGCTATTGTCGAGGGTATTCGCGTTCAGGTTCAGAGCGGATGAGGCCACTCTCCCGGCGTTATTGAACACTGGAGCGGTCAGGTCGAGTGTATTTTCGGCGAGCACGCTTCCGGAGGCCGTGTTGGTAAAGGCGTTATTTAGCGTCAGCGCCAGCGCGCTGGCAGCCAGCTGGCCGTCGTTGGTGAAGGTATTTCCCGTCAGCGTGAGCCCGTTACGGGCCGTCATTTTGCCGCTCGCGTGGTTATCCGTATGCCCGGTAATGGCAAGCGTTAAGGCATCGCTATCCAGCGAACCACTGTTGGTCAACTGGCTGGTATTAAGCTGCAGCGTTTTCTGCGCCAGCAGCGCCCCTCCGGCCTGCTGAACAATGGTTTCGGCGCTCAACGCCATGGCATTATCCGCCTGCAGGGTGCCGCTGGTGTCAATCTGGTTAGCCTGCAGAGAAACGTTGCTGCCGCGGCTCGTACCGCGATGCGTTAAGCTGCCGGCAGCGAGCGTCAGGTTGCCTTTTGCAGCCTGGACACCGTCCAGCCCGGCGGCGTTATGCGCCTGCAACAGCATATCGCCCTGCGACTGAAGCTGTCCGCTCGCCAGCGTCGTAAGTCGGTCGCCGCTGAAGGACAGATCGCCCTGGGCCAGAACCTCCCCGGCGATCTGCGCATCACCCGCATTGAGCTGCAGGCTGCCCCCGCTGGTCAGCGTGCTCCCCTGAAGAGCGCTGAATTGACGGCTGGTGAGCGCGAGATTCTGTTTCCCACTGACCAGCCCGTTGTTTATGACGCTGTCAGACTGCAGCCCGAGCCTGCCGGTGGATAACAATTGCCCGTTTTGCCCGATATTCAGCGCGCCAGTACCGCTAACGCTCAGATCGCTATCGCTGCTGAGCATGCCGTCAATCCAGGCATCCCCCGTTGAGATCTCCAGCACGCCGCCGGCCAGCAGTTGACCAGTATGGTTAAGCGTGCCCAGATCGAGCCGGGTATTTTTCTGCGCCTGTACCGCACCGCTATTGGTAAAACCTCCCGCCTTCACGTTTAGATCGCCGTTCGCGGTCATTTTCCCGCTGTTAGCGAGCTGGCCTGCGGAAAGAGAGATACCGCTGCCTGCCACCATCTTACCCGCATGGTTTGCAGCCCCTGCGACGTTAGCCTGAATGGTGCCAGCCGCATTAACCTCACTGGTGGTATCTGCGGTAAGCGAACCAGAGTTCAGGCTGATGTTTTTACCCGCCGTTAACGTACCGTTAGCGACGCTCAGCTTTCCATTACCGGCAAGCGTAATATCCCCGTCGCTAAGCAGTTTGCCGTTCGTTACCGCCACGTCTGAACGGCTGTTGATCAGCATTGCTCCCGTACTTTTATGTTCGCCGCTGAGGACAACGCTATCCGCCTTCGCCGTCAGGCTACCGCTTGCAAGGCTGTTATTCACCATCAGCTTACCGTTGGTATCCAGCGTAATATCGCCCTGTCGGGCGTTAAGATCCCCGAGGTTAACCCCGACGCCTTTTTCGCTGGAAACAAGACGGATACGGTTGGCGTACATCCCGCCGAGCGCGCCGGTATCCACGGCTACCACAGGTGCGGCCCCCTCGCCGGTAATCGGCGTGACGCTGCCGTCGGCGGCAACCCGGTTGGCGCCCACGGTCGCGGTCAAATCTTTCGCGTGAATCGCGGCGTTCACTTCCGTCGCACGCGCAATAATCGACAGCGCGTCGCTCTTGCTGGCATCCAGCCCCTGGCCTTCAACCGTGATGGCGCCTTTCGTCACCTCCAGCGCCTGCAGGTTACCGCTGGCGTCGAACTGCGGTTTCCCCGTGGTCAGGGTGACGTTCGGGGTGTTGATAAATCCGCACCCGTTACAGGTAATGCCGTACGGGTTGGCCACCATGACGTTTGCTGCTTTACCGGCGACTTCCGTATAGCCCTGCAGCTGCGAGCGGCTGGCGCCCGTGACTTCGTTGATAATGCCTTTCGCTTCCCGCCCGGCCTGCAGGTTGGGGTTGTTCTGGATAAGCCCGCCCAGCTGGGTCTGGGTTAAACGGTCCGTGCCGTTGTTGAGGATAAGCCCCTCTTTGCCGACGTTATACTCACCGAACTGGTTATGCGAGATACCCGCCCCGTTGGGCGTGGCGATGTTGACGACCGGCACCCCGTTCCCCGCCCGATCGACCGTGGTCTGCCCGGTTGGCGTAAGCGCCGCCGCGACGGCAGGTGCCATCGGCTGCCAGACCATCAGGCCGCAGACAATCCAGCTGATCAGACGCTGCGAGAAACGAACGGGTGGGTGACGGGTATCCATAGTCGTAGAGTCTCTTAAAGCATGAAGGCAATGCGCCAGTTAACGCTCACATGATCCGGGCCGAGCCAGTCGGGGTAGTGCAGGGGCGTACCGACCGAAATCTGGCTGCTGTACCCGCGCCCTGCGCTGTTCAGTCCTACCGAAGCGCCCCACAACGTGCCGGAGGCAAAGCGGTCCTGACGGTCTTTTTCCAGCCAGCCGCCGTCAACGGCGACCGTTGCGCTCACCGCGCCAATCACCGGAAGGGTGAAGAGGGAATATCCCAGCTCGTTGCGCCAGTAGCCGCCGTTGTCCCCGGACAGGTACTGCTCTTTAAAACCGCGCACGGAGCTTTCGCCGCCGAGCGTCAGGCGCTCGGAACCGTACAGCCGATCGGGCGACCACTGGCCGTAGGCGCTGGTCAGCCACCAGGCATTACGGGTAATCGGCCGCTGGAAGCTGGCGTTCAGACTCCATTTACGGAATTCCGCACGCGGCACATCCCCGGACTTATCTTCGTCGGTTTCGGCATTGAACCACGGCATGCCGTGGCTCCAGGTCGGGTTGAAGGTCGCCACGCCGCCCAGCATTTTTTGCGTGTGCGTGATCCCAAGAATCAGGCTGGAGAGGTTGCGCGTGCTGCTCTGAAGCGGCGCGTCGTTGAGCCAGTTGCGACTGGAGCGCTGAACCACGCCAGCCGCAATGCCGGTTTTCACATCCCCGTTGCGGAAGACCACCCAGGACGCGTTAAGGCGGTGGGTTTTGGTATCGCCCGTGGAGAGCCAGTTGAATCCCTGGTTACTGATGGTGGTCCGGTAGTTACTCCAGGCGTAGCTGTAGTCCAGTAATCCGTAGCCAAACGGCACGCTGACGCCCGCCTGGAAATTCTGCGCATCGTACGCGCTGGCAAAATCGCTGCTGCGCCCGCCGCTGACAAACCATTTATCCGCCAGACCCAGCATATTATTGGCGGTGAGCACGCCGCTCAGCTGATCTTCGCCGGTACTCTTCTGCCCGCTATTATCCAGGCTTACCGATGCACTTAAGGGAAATTCCGGCTTTGCCGTAAGATTAACAATGGAATATCCGGCCTGCGTTCCCGGAAGAATTTCAATCTGAACCGGCTCGGTACGCAAACGGTTAATTTGCTCCATGCCCTGTTCGATGTCGCGTAAATTAAGGATGCCGCCCACCCGTCCCGGAAACGCCATTTTCAGCATGCGCGGCGTTTCGCCTTCCAGACGGATCGCTTCCAGTCTGCCTTCCAGCACAACAATATTCAGCTGACCGCCGGAGAGATCCTGCTCGGTAAGAAAAGCGCGGCTGGTGATATATCCCCGGCTGATATACCAGTCAGAAATATGGGCGAGAAGTTCCGTTATTTTCGCCATATCCAGACAGCGGCCCTGCCACGGCGCGACAAGGGTCTGCCGGGTTTTCGGGGAGATTAAGGTCGCACCGGAAAGGGTAATGGTATGAATAGTGAAAAAGGGCCCGGAGCCGGTAACAGGCAGCGGTCTGGCGGGCGCAGGGCGAGGAATACTGCGCTCCAGCTCCTCACGCTGTTGCTGGTTCTGTAATAAAAGCTGCTGCTGTTGCTGTTGAATGGAATCGCGATCGGCCGGCGACAGCGGCGCAGCATTGGCGCGCGCTAAAAAAAAGACGGCCAATAAGATAGCAGCAGCATAATTTACTAATGAAATTATTCTATTTTTTATTTTGGAGCTATTCATCCATGCCACAAAAATGTCCGCAATGATTATTTGCGTAATATAAGAGCATTCTTAAAGCGAGTATATCTAATTTGCGTTAGGGCATCTGAAATAAATTTTTCTTTCAGAAAAATGAGAAGGGTATTAAGAAAAAATACGAACTAATTTAACTAAGCCTTAAATCTTGAGTTAGCCCGAATACACTAGCTGTGAAGACGGAAAGTTTTTCGCCACTCTGCGGGACTCACCCCAAAACGCGCTTTAAACTGCTGTCGCCAGGTGACGGCGGAATTAAATCCCACCAGCTCAGCCACGCGTTCAATCGGCATATTTCCGGCTTCCAGCAGGATTTGGCTGCGCCGCAGGCGTTCGGCGGTCAGCCAGTCGGCGACGCTCATCCCCGTCGCGTTAACAAAATGACGAGTCAGGGTGCGGCGGCTCATCGAGACCACCTCAGCCAGCGAGTCCAGACTATGTTGTTCGGTGATGTGCTGCTGCAGGTAGTCGATCAGGCAGTTAATGCGTCCGTCGCGGGTATCTTTGGGTACCGGCTGGGCGATGAACTGCGCCTGCCCGCCCTCGCGGTGGGGCGGAACAATCATCCGGCGGGCAATCTGGTTGGCAACCACGCTGCCAAAGCGCTGACGAATGATATACAGGCAGCAGTCCAGCGCGGCGGCAGTCCCGGCAGAGGTAATGATATTGCCGTCATCCACGTAAAGGGCATTAATATCCAGCTGAACGTTCGGGAAGAGCGACTGAAATTGACGTTCGAACTCCCAGTGGGTGGCCGCGCGTTTGCCGTCGAGGAGCCCCGCCCAGGCCAGCACAAACGCCCCCAGACACAGCCCGACGATTTCCGCACCGTGGTCCCTCGCCTGTACCAGGCTGTCGAGCAGCGCCTGTGGTGGGCGTTCAAGAACGTGCTGCCAGTAAGGAACGACAACAATATCGGCCTGCCCAATGGCGGTAAAATCCTGCGTGGCGTTGAGGGCAAATCCGTCTTTTGAGGTGAGAAACCCTGGCGTTTCGGCGCAGATCGTCACGTTAAAGCGCTTTTCTCCGGAGACCGAGTCGCCAAACAGAATGCAGGGAACGGAGTAGTGGAACGGGCTGAACCCGTCTACTGCGACAATCGCGACGTTGACTAGCGACATTTGTCTCTCCTTTCCCTTTCAGACACTCAGAATATAACGGTTTCGCCATCCTGGGGAATGCTCACTGCGTCACTCACCTGGTTGGCTTCAACGTACTCCCGCAGCGCGCTGCGGGTTAACAGACAGTGGTTAATGGCTTCCATATGGATCGCCACAATTTTAGCCTGCGGCAGCAGGAAATGGACGTTGAGCACATCCTCCTGCCCCATAATAATGGGCCCAAAACCAATGACGTGGGCATAGCCGGCGTTCAGCACCACCACGTCCGGCTGGTGCTTTTGCAGATCGGCCGCCACCTCGTCACGCCAGACGGTATCCCCGGCAATATAGAGCGTCTTCTCATCAGGATGACGCAGCACCACGCCACAGGCCTCGCCCAGCCGCTCCGCCAGTTCGGGCACGGCGTATGCGCGATCGGTACCGTGCTGGCCGCCGTGGGTCTTCGCTATCCGGATATCACCAAAGGTGGTTGCGTCGGTCATGACCGTCAGGTTGCTAAACCCCTGGCTGCGCAGCAGCGCGGCATCACGGTCGTTTTGCACGTAGATCGGTTTATCTTTGGCGATCAGCTCCGCCGCGGCGCGATCCCAGTGATCGTCATGGGTATGGGTGACGATCACCGCGTCGGCGTCCAGCAGCGTGTTGACGTCTACGGGGAGTTCGACCGTCGGGTTACGGCGTTCGGCATGGGCCGTGCCGGGGAAGCCCGGATAAGCGCCCTGCGGAGCCAGCATCGGGTCGATTAAAAAACGTTTTCCGGCGTAGGTAATCAGCTGGGTGGCGTTGCGAATGTGGGTGATGTTCATGGGCTATCCTCCGGTTGGTGTGATAAGGAGGATAGCCAGCCGTCGCGCGTCACGCTGTGGGTTAAAGGGCGATTACCGATGGAATCGGGCCAATTTTCGTCACCGCGCTTTCTGCGGGTTCCTTACCAGCCCGGCACCGCCCCGCCGTTAAAGATCGTCTCCGCCGCTTTCGCCACTTCAGGCGACTGATACGACTGGATAAATTCCTTCACGTTCTCGGCGTCTTTGTTGTCTTCGCGCGTCACCACGATGTTCACGTACGGCGAGTTTTTGTCTTCGATAAAGACGCTGTCATGCACCGGCGACAGCCCGGTTTGCTGGATATAGGTGGTGCTGATGATGGCGACATCCACTTTCGGGTCGTCCAGCACGCGCGGCAGCTGCGCCCCTTCGAGCTCCATGATTTTCAGCTGTTTAGGGTTGGCGGTAATATCCAGCGCCGTCGGCAGCAGCCCGGTATCTGGCTTCAGGGTGATGAGCTTCTCTTTTTGCAGCAGCAACAGCGCACGTCCCAGGTTGGTCGGGTCGTTTGGAATGGCAATGGTTGCGCCGTCCTTCAGGTCAGACACGGATTTGATTTTGCGGGAATAGCCAGCCATTGGGAAAACAAAGGTGTTCGCCACGGCCACCAGCTTGTAGCCATGCGCCTTGTTATCCTCTGCAAGGAACGGGCGATGCTGGAAGACGTTGGCATCCAGTTCCCCCTGGTTGGTGGCATCGTTAGGCAACAGCGAGCCGCTGAAGCCCACCAGCTCCACGTCCAGGCCATATTTCTCTTTTGCCACCTTTTTGGCGACTTCCGCCACGTCCTGCTCGGCGCCGTTGATGACGCCGACTTTAATGTGTTTGGCATCGCTGCCACTTTGATCGCACCCGGCCAGCAGCAGGCCAGCCAGTACCAGAGCACCCAATCGACGTTTCACAAGACAGTTCCTTTTGCTGAATGTTGTAGTGACTATATCGACAACGAGGCGGGGAAATAAAAACCGAAAAAGAATCAATAAGAAGGATCGGTTATATGCGGGTATGGCCGGGTGGCGCTGCACCACCGGGCATCAGGGATCACAACATTGTCGTCCAGTCCTCGACGGCAAGCTCCTGCACCATTCTGAATGCACGATCGTTGTTCCCCGACTGATAGCATGTGCAGCGATCAGTTGATCGAGATCCCCCATCACTTTCCCTTTCTTTTCCAGGGTTGCACGGAGTTCACCGTACGTTGCTGCGGCGTCGCTGTCCCAGTCGCAAATCGTGATGGTATTGAGAAACTCCCGGATTGTTTCTTTCAATCTACTGCTTTTCTTCTTGTCAGCACCATACAGCAATTCCGCTTCGGTAATGCTTGAGATACAAACGTCACCCGGCGCCAGACATGTCATTCTGCTTACAACCTCCGGGTGTCGTTTAAACAAGTGACTCACAATATTCGTATCCAGCATATGTCTCATGAGCATGCTCCATCCAGAGGGTCTCTTGTCGTAACACTCTGATTGCGTTCCTCCTTGCTCAAAAACGTATCTGGTACGTCCGTTTCTGCCAGCATGCGGAGAAAATTATCCCAGCTCTTTATTCGAACAGGTTTTGCCGCCAAAACGACATTCCCCTCCTCATCCCGTCGGATGTAGACGCTCTCCGCATTAAACGCGAATTCAGCAGGCAGCATAACGGCCTGATTCTGACCCTTTCTGAATAGTTTTGCTGTGCGTTCCATTGCTATCTCCATGGATGACTTGACCAGGCCAAAGCATGCGCCAGGGCCCGAAAAGAAGACAAGCAACACGTTTTAAATTAGGAAAGCGGCTCGCAATAAATAGCAGAATGCATAATGACAGAAACGGGCTTAAAGGGCTTTCGCCAGGTAATGTCGCTGCATGCCCGGGTACGGATAATCCTGCAAAGACATCTGCAACTGGTACCCCTGTTTTTCATAGAACGGACGCGCCTGGAAGCTGACGGTATCCACCAGCGCGTGCTTGCAGCCTTTGCGTCTGGCTTCATCTTCCGCCGTTTTGATGAGCTGGCTGCCCACGCCGGATCCGCGTACGGCATCGCTCACCCAGAGAAAGTCGATATTCAGCCAGTCGCCTTTGCGCACCCCAATGAGCCCGCCGAGCATGGTGCCGATGTCGTCCCGCACGTAAACGCCAATATCCCCGCTGAATGTGGAGAGATCCAGAAACTGCGCATTGTAGGCTCTCAGGCCCGTGAGTAACTCTTCTTTTTCCTGCGCCGTAACCGCATGAGTAATGCTCAGGTGCATATTTTTCTCCTTGTTATCTGTGCCGTTTCACTATCTCACACACGCAACGTGGAGAAAATTCATACTTTCGGCTGGCGTCGCTACACTGAATGTAACGATATATTTCATGGGAAGCCTGTGACGTCAAAAGGGGGTTGTTGATGAAAGCTGCACACCTTGTCTGCCTGCTGGTTTGTCTGCTGTTCGCCGCGTTTGTCCATGCTCAGGAAAAGGACGATCCGGCGAAAGAGGCGCAGATTAAGCAACAGGTCCTGAAAGATATTAAGAAAACCTGTACGCCACAGAAAAAGCAGAGCGATAAGGCCTGGCAGGCGATGATTTTGTCGTCAGAGGCCAATCAGCTGCTGATCAAAAATGCCGTTACCGCCGTGAAGCGTGACAACCTGGACGCCTACTGGGCGGCGATTGGTCAGGTGGATTGTATGGAAGATTATTGAGGGCTGGAAACCTGCTTCTCGCCGGGTGGCGGCTGCGCCTTACCCGGCCTACACAACATGTTTAACGCTTACGCACATCTGGAATGATCAAATCCCCGCGCAGCACATACGAGCCCAGCATCTGCGTTTTCTCCGTCAGCCAGCTCACGATACGCGCCGCCATCGCATCCATAGAATATTCAATCGCCGGGATCACCGGAATACCCGGCAGGTGCAGCGATCCGGCCAAGCTAAAGACCATAATGTCGTCCGGCACGGATTTGTTAAACGCCTGCAGCTGCGGGATCACCCGCTGGGCTTCCTGCTCGTCCGCCACCAGCAGCGCGTTGAAGTTCAGCGTGCTGGCGTTATTCAGCAGCTCCTGTAGCGCAACGGACGACGAGGTCGCGTCCATGAACACAAGGTTGCGATTAAAGGGCAGGAAATTTTTCTCCAGCGCGTGCTTGTAGCCGAGCAGCACCTGGTCAGCAAAACCGCTGCCGTGCGGATGGATCAGGGCAATCTGGCGTCGCCCCTGGCTGGTCAGGTAGTTACAGGCGGTTTCGGCGGCAAAGGCGTGATCGAACTGGATGCTGTTGGAATTATCAGACTCCATGCAGTCCACCAGAATGACGTTGTCCATATCGACGTCCAGCGGGAAACGCGCGCCAATCACCAGGATGTCATCGCAAAGCCCGCAGGAGAGTTCCTCAAGAGCGTGCATCACTTCCGCTTTGCTGTGCGCGAAACGCAGCAGCAGGTGTTTTTGATGCTGGCTGAGCTGTTTTTCCAGCGCGTAGAGATAACCGGTGGTCTGGTTAATGTTTTCCTGGGCGCAAATCACCCCGATACAGCCCGTCGACTGGCTCAGCAGCGACTGGGCAATCACGTTAGGCCGGTAGTTCAGCTCATCCACTGCCTTCAGAACGGCCTGACGGCTGGCTTCCTTTACGCCACGCGACCCACTCAACACTCGCGATACCGTGGCTTTAGACACCCCGGCAAGACGTGATACATCATTGATTGTCGACATCTCTTTCCCCTGGCAGGCTTACCTCGCGCCTGCAAATTCCATGACCGCTTCGGCTCACATTATAGCCAGAGCGGAGTATATCCGTTTCCGTTTTCCATGGAAACCGATTTTCCGTTTCCACTCCAAATGATGTCAAAACAGCCAAATTATGTGACCTGCATCCGGTTAATTAGCCTCATAAGTATTGGATCTTGATGGTTGTCACAGTTCTGTCTTTTATGAATGGAAACCGGTTTCCGTATCATGTCCAATCATCCTCGCAATAACTTTTTACATTTAGAGGATGGTTGTCGATGTTCAAGATTATGCTGTGCTGCTCTGCCGGGATGTCCACCAGCCTGTTGGTCAGCAAAATGGTCGATGTCGCGAAAGAACGTGGTTTGTCGGTGAAGATTGATGCGTACGGTGTTTCCGAATTTGATACGCAGTTTCCGCAATACCAGGTGGTACTTCTCGGACCGCAAGTGAAATACATGTTACAGACACTCTCAGACAAGGCGGCGACGCATGGCATTCCGGTGCAGCCCATCGACATGATGGACTACGGCATGCAGCGTGGCGATAAAGTACTGGACTTTGCTCTGTCGCTCATCGAAGCGGCACACTAAAAGGTGTTCACATGAGTTCGTTATATCAATCCATGGTTGCGGTGATTGAGCAGTCAATTACCCCGCTGGCCGCGAAGCTCGGTCAGCAAAAGTACGTGATTGCCATCCGCGACGGCTTTACCGCCGCGCTGCCGTTTATGATCATCGGCTCGTTTATGCTGGTGTTCATCTTCCCGCCGTTCTCGGCGGATACCACTAACAGCTTCGCCCGCGGCTGGCTGGATTTTTCCCAAACCTACCGCGAACAGCTGATGCTGCCGTTTAACCTCAGCATGGGCGTGATGACCTTCTTCATCTCGGTAGGGATTGGGGCGAGCCTGGGGCGTCAGTTTAACCTCGACCCGGTGATGTCCGGCCTGCTGGCCTTTATGGCCTTCCTGCTGGTCGCCGCGCCGTATGCCGACGGCAAAATCTCAACCCAGTACCTCTCCGGCCAGGGCATCTTCACCGCCCTGATCGCCGCCATTTACTCAACCCGCGTGTACGCCTGGCTGAAGCAGAACAACGTCACCATCCGCCTGCCGAAGGAAGTGCCCACCGGCGTGGCGCGTTCGTTTGAGATCCTGATCCCGGTGATGGTGGTGATCGGCACGCTGCACCCGCTGAACCTGTTCATTGAAGCGCAGACCGGGATGATTATCCCGCAGGCGATCATGCACCTGCTGGAGCCGCTGGTGTCCGCGTCTGACTCCCTGCCCGCCATTCTGCTCTCCGTGCTGCTGTGCCAGATCTTCTGGTTCGCGGGTATCCACGGCTCGCTGATTGTTACCGGCATCATGAACCCGTTCTGGATGGCGAACCTCTCGGCAAACCAGGCGGCACTGGCCGCAGGCGCGGCGCTGCCGCACGTTTATCTGCAGGGTTTCTGGGATCACTACCTGCTGATTGGCGGCGTCGGTTCCACCCTGCCGCTGGCCTTCCTGCTGCTGCGCAGCCGCGTTACCCACCTGCGCACCATCGGCAAAATGGGCGTCGTGCCAAGCTTCTTTAACATCAATGAACCCATTCTGTTCGGCGCGCCGATCATCATGAACCCGATGCTGTTTATCCCGTTTGTGTTTGTTCCGCTGGTCAACGCCTGCCTGGCGTACGGCGCAACCAAGCTCGGCTGGCTGGCACAGGTGGTCTCGTTAACCCCGTGGACTACGCCCGCGCCGATTGGCGCCTCGTGGGCGGCGAACTGGGCGCTGAGCCCGGTGGTAATGTGCCTCGTCTGCATGGTGATGTCGGCGCTGATGTACCTGCCGTTCCTGCGCGCCTATGAGCGTACGCTGATTAAAAACGAAGAGCAGAAAGCCCAGGCTGCAACCGTGGGTGCCGCTGAAGCCACAAGCAATTAAGTCAAAGAGGAAGGGTCATGAAATACGCATTTCCCGATAACTTCTGGTGGGGCAGCGCAAGCTCCGCTCTCCAGACGGAAGGGACACGAGAGGGTGAAACCACGTGGGACTACTGGTTTGCCCGCGAGCCGAACCGTTTTCACAACGGCGTGGGGCCGCAGCACACCTCCACGTTTTATCAGCACTGGAAAACGGACATTCAGCTGTTAAAACAGCTGAACCACAACAGCTTTCGTACCTCGATTAGCTGGGCGCGCCTGATCCCCGACGGTATCGGTGAAGTGAACCCGGACGCGGTCGATTTTTATAATCAGGTCATTGATGAGCTGAATGAACAGGGCATCACGCCGTTTATCACCCTGTTCCATTTCGACATGCCGATGGCGATGCAGGAAATTGGCGGCTGGGAAAACCGTGACGTGGTGGACGCGTACGCCCGCTATGCGCAGATTTGCTTCGAGCTGTTCGGCGACCGCGTGCTGCACTGGTTTACCTTCAACGAGCCGATCGTGCTGGTGGAAGGCGGTTATCTGTACGACTTCCACTACCCCAACGTAGTGGATTTCCGCCGGGCGGCCACCGTGGCGTATCACACGGTGCTGGCCCATGCGAAGGCGGTTCAGGCCTACCGCGCCGGGCACTACGCGGGGGAGATCGGCATCGTGCTGAACCTGACGCCGTCGTATCCGCGTTCGCAGAACCCGGCAGACGTGAAGGCGGCGCACGTTGCGGATCTGATGTTTAACCGCAGCTTCCTCGACCCGGTCCTGCGCGGCGAATACCCGGCCGATCTGGTGGCGCTGCTGAAATCTTACGACCAGCTGCCCGCCTGCAAGCCGGAAGACGGTTTCCTGATTGCGGAAGGGAAAATCGACCAGCTCGGCATTAACTACTATCAGCCGCGTCGCGTGAAGTGTCGCGACAGCGCGGTGAACCCGCAGGCGCCGTTTATGCCGGAATGGTTCTTTGATAGCTACGAGATGCCGGGCCGCAAGATGAACCCCTACCGCGGCTGGGAAATCTACGCGCCGGGTATTTACGATATTCTGATTAACCTGCGCGACAATTACGGCAACCCCCGCTGCTTTATTTCTGAAAACGGCATGGGCGTCGAAAACGAACAACGCTTTATTGAAAATGGCCAGATTAACGATCAATACCGCATCGAGTTTATTTCCGAACATTTAGCCTGGCTGCATAAGGGTATTAGCGAAGGGTGCAATTGTCTTGGTTACCATATGTGGACGTTTATTGATAACTGGTCGTGGTGTAACGCGTATAAAAATCGCTACGGATTTATCCAGCTCGATTTAAAGACGCAGCAGCGCACCATTAAGAAAAGCGGGGAGTGGTTTGCCGCCACCGCCTTAAATAATAGCTTTGATAAAGAGTAATGATGATGATCGCACTAGAAGAAGCCGTAATGGAAATTATCGTCAATGCCGGGCAGTCCCGCAGCCTGTGCTTTGAAGCGCTGCACGCGGCGCGTCAGGGCAACATTGACGAGGCCAAAAGCCTGCTGCGCGAAGCCGACGGCTACGCGCGTCAGGCGCATAAAATGCAGACCAAACTGATTGAGCAGGACGCGGGCGAAGCCCGCCAGCCAATGACGTTAATCATGGTGCACGCGCAGGATCATTTAATGAACTCCTTATTAGCGCGTGAATTATCCGAAGAAATTATTCATTTATATCAGAGATAGTCTATGGCGAAATAAATTACTGTAATACCTCTGTACCTTAAATAGAAATCCACTTGTTCTGATGATAGCGACATATTCTGTCAGATCGGAGCGGGATGGTTATTGTCTGAATAAAATTAAACTATATTGAGATAACCATGAATACGATTAAAAAACTTCCATTAACCATGGCGGTTATCGCCGCGCTTTGCCCAATTTCCGTGCTCGCCCAGGAATTCACGCAGGAGCAAATCGACGCCATTGTGGCGAAAGCGGTGGATAAAGCCCTGGCCGAACGTCAGGCCAAAATGGATGCCGCCGTCGCGAAAAAAGCGGACGTGGTGACCGAGCCGCAAAGCGCGGCGCAATCCCCGGACATGGCGATTCCGTTCGGCATTAAATTTACCGGCTACGCCCGCTACGGCGCGCACTTCCAGGCCGCCGATCAGAAATATGTGGCGGTGGATGGCTCCTACAACGGCGCGTCCGCGATCGGTCGTCTGGGTAACGAAGGCAACGGCGGCGAGTTCCAGCTCTCTAAAGCCTTCAAGGGAGAAAACGGCGCCATCTGGGACATCAACGTGATGATCGACCACTGGGGCGACGAAGTTAACCTGAAAAAGGCCTACGCGGGGGTGACCAACATTATGGCCTCCAACCCGAACGCCTATTTCTGGGCCGGTCGCGACTTCCACCAGCGTCCGCAGCAGGGCATCAACGATTACTTCTGGATGAACCACGACGGCCAGGGCGCCGGGGTGAAGAACTTCGATATCGGCGGCGTGCAGTTTGACGTCGCTGCCGTGGCGGCAGTGGAATCCTGTAGCCCGGAAGTGATGGAAGACGAAGCGAACCCGTCACGCATCACCTGTACCGGCGGGTCCGGCACGGGCGACAAAGGTAACTACGCGGCCACCTCTAAAATCCACGGCATGAAGCTCGGTCCGCTGGATCTGGAGCTGTACGCCAACTACGGCTTTGATTCAAAAGCGGTGGAGAGCGACGAGCGTCTGAACGCCTGGCAGGGCGGCGTGGTGCTGAGCCACACCAACGACAGCGGCGTGAACAAGGTGATTGCCCGCTACTCCGATAACTCGGACAACAGCGTGTTCAATAAAACCGAAGACCTGACCACGGTCTACGCCAGCTTCGAAGGGCTGTACAAATTCACCCAGGCCACGCAGGTG
The DNA here is from genome assembly GCF_000612205.1 of Enterobacter sp. 5-4. NCBI lineage: Bacteria > Pseudomonadati > Pseudomonadota > Gammaproteobacteria > Enterobacterales > Enterobacteriaceae > Enterobacter > Enterobacter sp. 5-4. The sequence goes on from NZ_JFHW01000006.1 coordinate 173,140, forward strand.
GAGTACATCCTCGCCTTCCACGACTACGACAACAGCCGTGATAAGACCGACAACCGTAAGAACTACAACGCCATCGTGCGTCCGATGCACTGGTGGAACGACGTTCACTCCACCTGGCTGGAAGCGGGCTGGCAGCACGTGGATTACGACAACGGCGGCGACAACAAGGGCTGGAAGCTGACCCTGTCGCAGAACATGTCTATCGCCATGGGGCCGGAGTTCCGTCCGATGCTGCGCTTCTACGTGACCGGCGGCAAGGTGGATAACGCACGCACCGCGCGCGTGAACAACACCAAAGACGAGACGCTCGACGACTTTAACGTCGGCGCGATGTGGGAGGCGTGGTTCTAGTAAAGCGTCGTTTGTTTCGCCCGGCGGCGCTGCGCTTGCACGGGCCTACAAGGTTTTGTAGGCCGGGTAAGCGTAGCGCCACCCGGCAAGATCCCATGTTATGCTACAAAAAAACCAACATAACAGGGGAGAAAATGGGTTCCACACGTAAAGGGATGCTGAACGTCCTGATCGCCGCCGTTTTATGGGGCAGTTCCGGCGTTTGCGCGCAGTACATCATGGAGAAAAGCCACATTTCTTCGCCTTACCTGACCATGGTTCGCCTGCTGTTTACCGGCGTGATCCTGCTGACGCTCTCCTTCGTTCACGGCGACAAGATTTTCTCGGTCATCAAACATCGCAAAGACGCCCTCAGCCTGCTGTTTTTCTCGCTGGTCGGCGCGCTCACCGTGCAGCTCACCTTCCTGCTGACGATTGAAAAATCCAACGCCGCGACGGCCACCGTGCTGCAGTTTCTGTCGCCAACGATTATCGTGGCATGGTTCGCGCTGGCGCGGAAAAAGCGCCCCGGCGTGTTTGTTTTGTCCGCGATTGTGACCTCGCTTGTCGGGACGTTCCTGCTGGTCACCCACGGCGACCCAACCTCGCTCTCCATCTCGCCTGCCGCCCTGTTCTTCGGCATCGCCTCGGCGTTTGCCGCCGCGTTTTACACCACCTATCCGTCAACGCTGATTGCCCGCTACGGCACATTGCCGATTGTCGGCTGGAGTATGTTGATTGCCGGATTAATGCTGACGCCGTTCTACGCCGGACGCGGCACCATCTTCGTGATCGACGGCGGCCTGCTGCTGGCGTTTTTCTACCTGGTGGTGATTGGCACCGCGCTGACGTTCAGCCTGTATCTGAAAGGCGCACAGATGATCGGCGGGCCGAAGGCGAGCATCCTGAGCTGCGCCGAACCCTTGAGCAGCGCGCTGCTGTCGGTGATTTTGCTGGGCGTGGCGTTTACCCTGCCGGACTGGCTGGGGACGCTGCTGATCGTGTCGTCGGTGGTGCTGATTTCGATGGATTCGCGTAGAAGGGTTAAGGCATCGGCGTAGCCTGATGCCCTCACCCCAACCCTCTCCCACGGGAGAGGGAGAAAAACACTACTTCGCTTTAACCTTCCCCGCCACCAGCAGCGCCGTCAGCAGCATCAGCGTACCGGAAATCACCAGCGGTGACGTCAGCCCCAGATGGTCGAGCGCCACGCCGCCAATGGCCGCGCCGCAGGTGTTCGCCAGCTGGATCACCGCCACCTGAATCGACCCGGCTTTTTCCGCCTGATCGGCAAGCGAGCGGGTGATCCACGTCGACCAGCCCACCGGCACCAGCGCAAAGGCAAAGCCCCAGATAATCGCAATGGCAGACGCGACCCACTTATCGCTGCCCCACAGCACCAGCACCGTGGCGCTTGCCGCCAGCACCAGCGGCGCACCCGCCAGCGCCACCTTCAGGGAGCGTTTCAGGAACTGCGACGACAGCGAGGTACCGACAAAGCTGGCGATACCGAAGCTCAGCAGCACCAGCGTCAGGCCGTCTACGTCAAAGCCCGCCATGGTCATAAACACCGGGCGGATATAGGTAAAGAAGGCAAACTGCCCGGCAAAGGCCATGAAGATGGCGGTCATCCCCGCCAGCACGCCGGGGCGCTTGAGCAGCGCGAACATGTTCTGCTTATGGTGCGCCGCTTCGCCCGGCAGGGACGGCAGCGCTTTCCATACCCAAATGATGCAGAGCAGGCCCATCACCGCCGCGGCGTTGAAGACGTTACGCCAGCCGATAATCCCGCCGAGGAAGCTGCCTAACGGCGCGGCGATCACCAGCGCGATGGAGACCGCGCCAAAGATAACGGAAAGCGCTTTTGGCACCGTCCGCGCGGGCACCAGGCGCATGGTGAGCGAGGCCGACATCGCCCAGAAGCCGCCGAGCCCCAGCCCCAGGCAGGCGCGACCGAGCAGCAGCAGGGTGAAGCTTTCCGCGAAGGAGACCAGCAGGCAGGAGAGCGTCAGCAGCACGCTGAACAGTATGACCACCTTGCGGCGGTCGATGGTGCCAATCACCTGGGTGATAAACAGGCTGGCGAACATCGCCACGAAGGCGGTGACGGTAACGGACTGCCCCGCCACGCCTTCGGAAATGCCCAGATCCTGCGCCATCGGCGTCAGCAGGCTCACCGGCAGAAACTCAACGGTAATCAGGCAGGCGACGCAGAACGCCACGGAGAAAACCGCCGACCAGTTGGGGCGAGTAACCTCTTTGGTCTGCGGTCGGGTCGTGGGCTGGATATGTTCTGTCATGGCGTCACCTGAAGATAAAAACGTGCGGAAAAGTCGCGCAGTTTATCATCAAAAGTGTGACGAATTTAACGTTTAGACAACTTTTGTGGTTTTAGAGGGGATCAGTGCAGGTAAAACACGCCCTCTTCCGGCAGGAAGAGCTGGTTATAGCGTAGCTGGAAGGCGTTCAGCTCCTGCGGATCGGGCTCCATCTCGCGCATAAAGCCGAGCGCCAGACGAATTTGCGCATCGGTGATCGGCGCGGCCAGGCGGGCTTTACGCAGCAGGCGGTGCCACGTGTGCAGGTTCTCTTCACTGCCGTCGACAATGCAGACCTGCCAGATCAGCAGCACCTGCGCGGCGTTTTGCAGATGCGCCTCGTCCGGCCGTTCAAGGTAGCGGATAAACTCATTGCCCGGCGTTTTACCGAACTGATCGATCATCGACTCAACCGGCATCGGGGTGATGCCAAGACGCTCGCTTAAACGTTTGATGGCGCGGCGGGAATCTGAGGTCAGGACGCGAAATCCCACCACAAAGACCACGGCAAGCGTTGCCAGCATTATCCAGACCATGCGTTCTCCTTTGACTAGCCGCTCATCATAGCGGGAAACGCACGGCGTCAACAGCGGGCATAACCAGAATAGTGCTCTGAAAAGACGTTGCGGAATGGGGGATCAGGTATTAACGCCGTTGGCGCAAATAAAAAAGCCCGGCATCACACACCGGGCAAAGAAGTTACCTGCACACTCAGGCTGTTTTTAATTTCTGCGCGCGATTTTCACGGCGAATTTTACGTTCTTCCAGCACCGCGACCATCGCCATCAGGACGATACAGCCGATCGCTGCCGCATCCAGCGCCGCGAAGGTGCCCGCCCAGCCGGTGAGGCCGAAAATTGGCGTGCCGTCGGCGATCATCCCCAGACCCAGCTTGGCAAAGCTGTCGCCGATCAGATAGGCGAAGGTGCCTTTAATCCCATCGGCGGCGCCGATCGCTTTTTTCGGTACGAAGCCCACTGCCGCCACGCCGATCAGCAGCTGCGGACCAAACACCAGGAAGCCGAGCGCGAACAGGGATGCGAGGTAAACGTACTGGTTGCTGGCGTGCTGGTAGATGCCGAGGGTGGCGATAATCAACGCCAGCGCGATGCAGGCCACCAGCGCGCGACGGCCGTTGGCGAGGTCGGAGAGCCAGCCCCACAGCAGCGTGCCGACCAGCGCGCCCACTTCGAACAGGGTGAAGCCCTGAATTGCTACTTCTTTAGAAAGCTTCAGCTCCTGGAAAGCATACACGGTTGACCACTGGTCAATGCCGATACGCACCACGTAGAGGAAGATGTTTGAGAAGCAGAGCAGCCAGATCACTTTGTTTTTCAGCACGTACTCAACAAAGATCTGCCATTTGGTCATCTCGTTCTCTTCGGTCTCTTTGTCCTCTTCGCTGATCTCCTCGCCGAACAGCTCTTCCGCTTTGCCGAGGCCGTACGATTCCGGGGAGTCGCTGCCGTAGCGAAGGCCGATAAAGCCGACAATCAGGGCGATAATCGACGGGAAGATAAACATCCCGATGACGTGGCCGTCGAACAGGTAGTTTGCGCCGAACAGCGCCACGCCAGCCGCGCCCGCCCCGCCGAGGTTGTGGGAGATGTTCCACATGCCGAGGTAGGAACCACGCTTGCGGCGCGGGGTCCATTTGGTAATGGTGGAGTAGCTGCACGACCCGCCGGTACTCTGGAAGAAACCGCTCAGGGCGTAGAAGGCGATCATCAGGAACAGGCTAACGGAACCCGCGCCCATGCTGGCGCTGAAGCCGAGCATACAGATGGCGGAGAGGATCAGCATAAACGGCAGGAACTGCTTGGTGTTTTTGCCGTCTGCATAGTACGAGACAACGGTTTTCCCCACGCCGTAGGTGATGGAGAAGCCCAGGCCAATCATCCCCAGCTGCGTCATGCTCAGCCCGTAGGTCGAGATCATGTCGTTCTGCGCGATGTTAAAGTTTTTGCGGATCAGATACATGGTCAGGTAGCCGATGAAGACCACCAGATAGGACTGCATGAACGGTTTGAACCACATCTTGCGCCGCACGTCGAGCGGCAGATCCAGAGTCGGCTTGCGCACCTGGTTTAAGAAGGCCAGCATGGTTGGTTTACTCCTGAGCTGATTTTTGCAGCATTGTAAAAATCAGCCGGGAGAGATGCCTGAGACAGCGTCCAGGTAAAACCGGGAAAATTTCCTAGTTTTGCGCCACTCGGGGCGAAAAGGTGAAGCGCATCACATCACGCTGGCTTCGCGCGGAGCCTGCGCGTGCAGGAAAGGCAGCAGCAGCAGGGCGGAAATGCCCGCCGCGATGGCGATCACCGCGAAGAAACCGCTCCAGTGCCAGACGTCGATGACCCGCGCCAGCGGCCAGCCGGAGAGCGATGCGCCGAGATAGGCAAACAGCCCGACAAAGCCCGTCGCCGCGCCTGCCGCCTCCTTGTGCGAGCACTCCGCCGCCGCCATGCCGATGAGCATCTGCGGGCCAAACACGAAGAAGCCGGTGGTGAAGAAGCACGCCGCCTGCATGACGTAGCTGGCGAACGGCATCAGCCACAGCGAGCCGACGGAGAGCAAGATCCCGGCGGCAAAGATCAGGTTCATCGGGCCGCGGTTGCCGTTGAACAGCTTATCCGAGCCCCAGCCCGCCACCAGCGCGCCGATAAACCCGCCCAGCTCGAACATCGTCACCGCCGAGTTGGCGGTCACCAGGTCCACGCCGAGCGTCTCGGACATGTACAGATTGCCCCAGTCGTTGATGGCCGCGCGCACCACGTAGACCAGCACGTAGCAGAGCGACAGCAGCCAGATGTACGGGTTTTTCAGCACGTATTTGGTGAGGATCTCCCTGCGGGTCAGCCCCGCGCCCTCCTGCTGCTGGGCAATCTCCATCTCGTCGTGCCGCCAGTCGCCCACCGCAGGCAGGCCCACGGTCTGCGGCCTGTCGCGCAGGCGCCAGCAGAGGAACAGCCCGGCGACAATCGCCAGGCCACCCGCAATCATCATCCCCGCGCGCCAGCCGTAGTGCAGCGCCGCGGCCCCCACCACCATCGGGATCAGCGCCCCGCCGACGTTGTGCGCGGTGTTCCAGACGGCCCACCAGCCGCCGCGTTCGTTGCGTGAGTACCAGGCGGTGAGCAGACGCGCGCAGACCGGCGCGCCCCAGCCCTGGAAGAAGGCGTTCAGCGCCCACAGCAGGGCAAAGGCCCACAGCGAGGTGGAGAAGCCAAACAGAATATTCACCACGCCGGTGGCGATCAGCCCAACGCCCATGAAATAACGGGCATTTGAGCGATCGCTGACGATGCCGGAGAAGAACTTCGACAGGCCGTAGGTGATGTAGAACAGCGTCGCCAGCAGGCCGATGTCGGTGCGCGTCATCACACCGCTGGCAAGGATTTCCGGCGCGGCGGCGTTGAAACTTTTACGGGTGAAGTAGAACAGCGCGTAGCCGAGCCAGATGGTAATCAGAATATGACGCCGCCAGTAGCGGTAGCGGGCGTCGATCTCCGCTTTGTTGCCTATCGGCGCGGCGTTTGCGGGGGTTTTAAACATGGTGGCTCCTTAGCGGCAGGCTGACGCTGACGCGCGTCCCGTGGGTGCAGGAGAGGCTCAGCGTGCCGCCGAGCGCCTTCACGCGCTCGCGCATGCCCGCCAGGCCAAAGCCCTGCTGGCCGGAGCCCGGCGGCAGGCCGCAGCCGTCGTCTTCAATCACCAGCATCAGGCGCTCGTCCTGCTGCCAGCCCTGGATCGTGACCGCGCTGGCGCTGGCGTGTTTGACGATATTGTTCAGCCCTTCCTGACAGACGCGGAACAGGGTTACGCGCTGGCCTTCGCTCAGGGCTGATTCGTTAATTCGCCAGTCGAGATGGCTGACAATGCCGCGGCTTTCCAGCTCCATCTCGCGCATCAGGGAGCGTACCGCCTGCTCCAGCGACAGGTCGTCAAGCTGGCGCGGCCGCAGCCTGCCGAGCAGGCGTCGCACCGAGTCATACACGCCCAGCGAAAGCTGTTCAATATGCGCCCCGCCCTGCTTCACGCCTGCGTTTTCTGCCGCCAGGCGCTGGACAATGCCCGCCTGGGTGCGGATGGCGGTAATGGTCTGCCCGATGTCATCGTGCAGCTCGCGGGCCACCTCCTGCCGCACGCTCTCTTCCGTCTCCAGCAGGCGTTCAGCCAGACGCCGGTTGCGCGCCAGCTCGGTCTGCAGGGACTGATTCAGCTCGCGCAGGCGCTGAATGCCCGCCCCGAGCAGGAGCCCGGTCAGGCTCTGGGCCAGCAGCGAGAGCAGCAGATCCACCGGATGGTCGTGCCAGGTCTGGCTGGCGATCAGCGCGATGGCGTTCATCAGGGTGGCGATCAGCGCCCCCTGCCAGCCGTAGTGCCAGGCCAGGGCGATAATCGGCAGAGCCAGGCAAAACGGCGTGAAGCGTGAAAGCTCGGCGGGCAGACCAAGCTGGAGCCAGAGGCTCACCACGAACAGCAGCAGATACCAGATGAGATGCCGGGCGCGCCAGTTCACCGGTTGGGACACCAGCCCCGGACCAAGCGGCTGCCAGACGGTGCTGGTGAGGTAGTGCCAGATCACGAGGCAGGTGGGTGCCAGCGTCAGGCCACCGGTGAGGGTCAGCAGCAGAGCGTTGAGCATCTCCTTGTCGCCAACCCACGGCAGGGACTGCAGCAGCGCGGCGGCAATCAGCGCCGCCCCCTGGCGCAGCAGCGTGCGCCAGTCGCGCTGGTGACGATAGCGGGAAATGAGGGCAACCGGGAGAAGCGTGAGCAGGCTTCCGGTCATCAATAAGGGCAGATGCGCGAGGGCCACTTCCTGCGCCAGCCAGACCAGCAGCAGCCACTCTGCGCCCAGCAAAACGGGCCAGTAGCCGCGCGGGCACTGGAGCATTAACCCCAGACGCAGGCCGAAGGGAAACAGCAGCACCGCCAGCTCAGGACGTTCCACCAGATGCAGGCTGATGCTCCACAGGCAGAACCACGCGGCGGAGAAGATAAAAAAGCTGGCGACGACGGCGATCAGCCGCGAAAAGACGGGACTCATTGCCAGCTGTCGAACATGCGGCGCGCCAGCTCGACGTCGTTGCTGACGTTGAGTTTTTCCATCAGGTTGGCGCGATGGACGTGCACGGTCTTCGGCGACAGATCCAGCTCGGCGGCAATCTCTTTTACCGACATCCCCTGCGCGAGCTTCTCAGCCACCTGACGCTCGCGCCGGGTGAGCGGATCCTGTCGTCCGGCCGCCAGCTTGATGGCGATTTCCGGCGTCAGGTAGCAGCCGCCGGTGGAGACGGTGCGCACGGCGGCAATCAGCTCGTCCGGGCTGCAGCGTTTAGAGAGGAAGCCGCGTGCGCCCGCGTTGAGCGCCTGCTCGACCAGCGCCGGACTGTCGTGGACCGAGAGCATAATGGTCGCCATTCCTTTCGGCAGCTGGCTTAGCAGCTCCAGCCCGGAGAGATCCGGCATCGAAATGTCGCAGATACAGACCTGCACCCCGCGCCCCGGCAGGCCCGCCAGCGCTTCGCGGCCGGAGCCAAACTCGGCCACGACCTGGAAATCCGGTTCGAGGTTGAGAAGCTGGGCAAAGCCAGAGCGGACGATAAGGTGGTCGTCGATAAGGGCGATGGTGGTCATGTGTGTTCCTGCGGTCTGAAAAAGCCGGATGGCGCTGCGCTTATCCGGCCTACAAGAGCGAAAGACGCTTACCTTAAGCGATCTATTCGAAGAACACCGCAATTTTGTTAAACATGGTGGGATCGGACTGGTTGCGCGCCACGTTGGTGACGTCCTCCAGCTTGTCGATCTGCGCCATCATCTGCTCCAGACGCTGGTCATCGTTGACCAGTAGCCAGATGCGGCTGTGCTCGCTGCCCTGAATCGGCAGACAGAGAATGCCTTCCACGTTAAACGCCCGGCGGGCAAACAGCCCGCAGACGTGGGTCATGACGCCAGGGTGGTTGCGGACGGTGAGTTCCAGAATGACGTTATCATGTTGTTTCTGCATGGCTTATTCTCCCACCATCTCAGTATTTGCCGCACCCGGCGGCACCATCGGATACACTTTTTGTTCAGGGTCGATACGCACGTGGATCAGCGCCGGTCCTGGGCGAGAAATCGCCGCCTGCAGCGCCGCGTGGGCATTCTCTTCCGCGTTCAGATCGCAGGTGTGCAGGCCAAAGCCGGCGGCAATCTGCATAAAGTTAATCATCCCCGGATAGGTCGCCGCAAACACGCCCTGCTTGTAGAACAGGCTCTGCTGCTGGTGCACCAGCCCCAGCGCCTCGTTGTTCATCAGGATGATTTTCACGTCTAACTGGTTTTCGGCCGCGGTCGCCATCTCCTGAATGTTCATCATCAGGCTACCGTCACCGGAGAAGCAGATGACCTTGCGGTCCGGATTCGCCAGCGCCGCGCCCACAGCTGCGGGCAGGCCAAAGCCCATGGTGCCGAGGCCGCCGGAGGTCAGCCACTGGCGCGGACGGTTCAGCGGGTAGGCCTGGGCGGTCCACATCTGGTGCTGGCCCACGTCGGTGGTGATAATCGCGCTGTCGTCCACGCAGGCGGCAACGGCGTTGATAAGACCATAGTGGCTCAGCGGGTCGCCTTCAGTTGGGATCGCGCCCGGGAACTCGCGCTGCAGATCGGCCACCAGCTGGCGCCAGTCGGCGCGATCGGTCGCGTCGGTTTGCGGGATCAGCTGCGCCAGCACTTCGGCTACGTCCCCCTGAATCGCCACGTGCGGCTGCTTGATTTTACCCAGCTCGGCGCGGTCGATATCCACGTGAATAATTTTCGCGTTCGGGCAGAACTCCTCGGTTTTGCCAATCGCCCGGTCATCAAAACGTGCGCCCATCACAATCAGCAAATCCGCCTCTTGCAGGATATAGTTGGTGCTGCGCGCGCCGTGCATGCCCAACATCCCCAGGGACAGCGGGTGCGCTTTTGGCAGCATACCCAACGCCATCAGGGTCATGGTGGTCGGCAGGTTGGCTTTTTCCGCAAACTGGCGGATTTCATCCGCAGCGTTAATCGCCCCGCCGCCCAGATAGAGCACCGGGCGTTTGGCGGCGTTAATCATGGCGGCGGCGTCGCGCACGCTCTCAGCGCTGAACTCCGGCGCGGGGGCACGCTCGCCCGGCTCCGGCAGCACGTCGATCTCGATCTCTGCGGTCTGGACATCCTTAGGAATGTCTATCCACACCGGGCCCGGGCGACCGGACTGCGCAATGCGGAACGCATCGCTGATAACCTGAGGAAGCTCGGCGATGTCGCGAACTAAATAGTTATGTTTGGTGATGGGGATAGAGATGCCGTAGGTATCCACTTCCTGGAACGCATCGGTACCGATCATCGAGGACGGCACCTGGCCGGTAATGCAGATCAGCGGAATGGAGTCGAGGCGCGCGTCGGCGATGGCGGTGACCAGGTTGGTTGCGCCCGGCCCGCTGCAGGCCATACAGACCGCCGGTTTACCCTGCGTGCGCGCCATGCCCTGAGCGATGAACCCCGCCCCCTGCTCGTGGCGCGCCAGCACGTGGCGGATCTGCGTGCTTTGGCTTAACGCATCGTACAGCGGCAGCACCGTGCCGCCAGGGATGCCCGCAACCGTGGTGATGCCCTGTCGCTCCAGCAGATGAACGATCAGCTGCGCGCCGGTAAAACGCGTCTTGGTGGATGTTGTGCCCGAACTTGCCATGCTCCAGTCCTTTTCTTCTGAGCCGACTTTCCGGGGAGGGTCCTAAACGAAAAACCCCGCCCGGTTTGCGCCGGCGGGGTTTTGGATTCGTGTGTTGATCCAGTCCCTACGGCGCATTGCCGACGACCACCACCACACGCACGACGACCACTGCGGCTGGTTGCGCAGTTTTTAGTAGGGTCGAAGTGAAGATGGATGAAGTCATTGGGGACCTGTGTTTGGAATCATTGATGGAATTTATACAAACACAGGTTTTCGGGCGTGACAATGGAAATATTTTCATCTGCGCAAAAATGCGTCAGGGATCACGTTTCGTTTGTTGGGTTTGCTCTCCGTTTTCACCTCTCAAATTTGCCCTAAACGCTATTAGGTTCAGTCACATATTAATTTCTTATGAAAATCTGAAAATAGCGGCTCGAGGGTATTGTCGCAGGCTTTATGTGGTTATGATTTCTTCGAACCTAAGAACAACTACAAAAATACTAGAGCGTGCCGAGGGATACAGGCGGGTGTTAAGGAAGACAACGTGAATAAGTTTTACACAATGCTTTTCGCGGCTTTGCTTTTACTGGCCGGGTGCGACCAGCCCGTAAAAACAGAACCAGCCCCGCCCGGCGGGGGCGGAACCATTGAAGCCATTAACCACACCAGCTGGGCCATCAACCGCTTCAGCGTTAACGGGCAGTCCGGCCTCGATATTATCGGCCCGTATTCGGGTGGCGGTGGAGGATGCTGCTTTGGCGTGAGCGGGCCGTGGAAGCCCGGAATGACGGTGCAGGTTGACTGGGAAACGGGCGTCGCGTTTGCCAGCGATGTGCCTGAGATCCCGCAGCCTGATGAACCAGATACCACCGGGATGAACCGGGATGAGCGTTACAAGGCATGGCAGGAATATGCAGATAAACGCCGTGAGTGGCGAGCAATAATCAAAGGGTTGAATAAAAAACATACTCAAAGCGTTCCGGTCCCCGATTACACCGGACAAAAAACCTGCGGTATTACCGTTCACTTCCTGCCCTGTGACCAGGTGAAGGTCACCACCAGCTGTGCCGACTACGGCAGCCCTGATTATCCCGTCAAAGACCCCGTGCATATGGAGAAGCCCAAAGTATGTCCAAACTGAACCCTGATAATGTCTGGTACCCTCCTGAGTTTCCGGAAAGAGGTAGATTACCTAGTACTAGATCTCACTTTGGGCAAAACTGCAGGGAACAAGGCCGTCTGGAAACGCAATACCATAACCAGCTTTGCACGGCTGCCAACCGACGCGTCTTGCCTCCCTGCTGTAAAACGCTCCATATCAGCCTTTTCTTTGACGGTACGGGCAACAACCTGAATCATGACCTCTATGAATCGACCCCGCCTCATCCGACCAATATCGCTCGCCTGTTCCGTTCCACCATAGGACAAGGCTATGCAGGGGGAACCGGCGCGCATAACGCAGAGCTGGTCGATCAGGAAGGCGTCGCGCACAACCAGTATTACAAATACTATATTCCCGGCGTGGGGACGCCTTTTCCGGAGGTGCTGGATCTCGACTTCAGTGATGCAGGCCTGAAATACGCAGCTTACGGCGAGGAGCGCATCAACTGGGGTCTGCTTCGGCTGGTAGACGCTCTGCGATGTACGCTTGGGCTTGGCAAGCTGAGCGATGAGGAAAACTGGCACTCCATTCAGGCTATGGCCACCAACTACTCACACTCCAACGTTCACGGAGAATACCTCCGCCACAGAGAGCTTTTCCGGCTGTTAAACGGGTTGGGTAAAACGCTGGAGACCGCGTTAACGCAGCCACCGCCAGGCACCTCTAAGCTGCTGGGAATCAAGCTCTATGTTTACGGTTTCTCGCGCGGAGCGGCCTCGGCCCGGGCCTTTGTTAACTGGCTTAACGCCCTGCTTTCGCCTTCCCGAGCAGGGGCCTTACAACCTTTTTACCTGGCGACAAAACAGGGTGAAATTCCGATTAGCATTGAATTTTTAGGTTTGCTGGATACGGTCGCTTCCGTAGGGATTGCCCATATTGCCCCGGTAGCGGAAGGTCATATGGGCTGGGCCGACGGAACGATGGAATTGCCGGACAATGCGCTGATTAAGCGCTGCGTGCATCTGGTTTCGGCTCACGATCAGCGGTTGTGCTTCCCACTCGATTCAATCTGTCGTGCTGACGGGCGATATCCTGAATATGCCGTAGAGGTGGTTTATCCTGGCATGCACTCTGATATTGGGGGCGGGTACCCACCAGGCGATCAGGGGAAAGCAAATGCTAATGTCGATGATTTCTTATTATCACAGCTTTGTTTAAACGACATATACGCAGCAGCCTTTACTTCAGGTGCCCCATTAAAAGTCCAAAAAGAGTCGCTCCCTGAAGATTTACAAAAAGATTCATGGAGAATTATGCCAGAAGCCCTGGTTGACGAATTTAGTACTGACCCCTTACTAATCCAACGCTTCAACGCCTGGCGCCAGCTCACTCTTGATTTACCTCCTTCCGAAAGTGGCGTTCCCGATGAACAGGCAACCCTCTACTCCCCCGTTCGCGCTCGGGTCAATATCATCGAAGCGCTTGAAAACCAAATCGGCTGGATAACCGCCTGGCGCATCAATCGCTACGCCCAGGAAACATTCCGGAGCCAGCGCTTTTATCACGACGCCGCAGCCAATAATCAAAATCAGGATAACGATCCTGGTAAAAGGGCGGAACGGGAAAGAGAACGCGAAAAACTACAAAAAGATGCAGAAAGAGAGCGAATTAAACAGCTCGGTAGCCATCCGCAGGGTCTGTTTGTCATGCTTAAAACAGGCCCAAAAGACTTTGATGCCTTGCTCGGGCAAACTCAGCTTTTACAGGCAGCATTCGAGTTCAAAGAAGACTATCAGGGCGTTTCTCGTACTCAGGCAAAAAGCACAACCTACGCCGTACTCGATTACTTCAAAGGCTTTGTTTTTGCCTTTAACCAGGATGATATTCCCGTTGAGTTTAAAAAGATCAAAGAGGCGGGGAAACAACATCTGGAAACACTGTTTCCACCACAAGGGGAACAGAGCAATGCCAATGACCCCTCAGGGCTGACTAGAGCGCTTTTTGATGACCAAATCCATGATTCCCGGGCCTGGTTTATGCACAGCGCGTTGGGCTCGCGCGAACCCTGGGGCAGTTATTTTATCTACCGTATGATCTATTTCGGCGAAGCGACGAGTAAACAGGTAAAGCCACTCTCCATGCTGGGCTATGTTGCAGGCCTGGGTTACCCCATCTCAACGCATGAGGTCCAGTTTCTGATTGAATTGCAAAACACCGGACAAGGGCCATCAGCATCCGTCGAACAACGCATTTCTGTCCTTGATGCCAGCACGGGATATCTGCTGGGGATATTGCAGGATAAAACCCGGCAAATACCCTGCGTTCACTACCCTGCCGCAATCCTGGCAGAGTGTCAAAAAGCGGAGGAAATGGCTTTTGAACAAAAGAGAGCCGCAATACAGTCGTACATTGAAAATATGAATTATTCCGACTAACAGAAAACAAAAAACCCCGCCTAAGCGAGGTTTTTATCAGGGTTTTGCGGTTGGTCGCCACAGAACACACTGTGTTACGTCAACGCAAAAAGTATACGCGATCGAAGACGAACGCGCAATTCCGGCACGGATTTTGACGTTTTTGAGTATGGATCGCCTTCCAGATTTTGTCCACAAAATACTGTTCATACGTACAGTATTTATCTATACTGAGGGTGTTCGCAGTGAGCGAGGGGGCCGCAGTTCTACCGGCGCAACGAAGTCCTGGCTGAAACGGGTGGTGCCGTCAGTGCCTTAACCCCTGAAGTGAGCACACTGTGTTACGTCAATCCAGGTGCTGGCAACAGGCGGCGGAAAGGTACGCCAGCATCGTGCTCCTTTTAACCAAAAGGAGACGCGTATGAGCGTAGTGGATATGGTGATACTTATCCTCAAACTCATTGTTGCAGTACTGCAACTGCTTGATGCTGTCCTGAAATTCGTTCGGTAATTCAGGTTCAAGTCGCACCTGAGAGGGGCGGGCAACCGCCCCTCTTTAATAACGAGGGAATGCTATGTCGCGTCTGTTAATTGAGCCTGTCACGCCCGACGAGCCGGGGTATATCGCCCTGAAGGCGGAAAGTATCGCACTGAATTTCAACATGCTGCGCAGGCTGGAAGAGAGCTGGCAGCGGGGTGAGAACCGCTTTAACGCGCCGGGTGAAAAGCTGCTGGGGGCGTTTCTCAACGGCAAGCTGGTCGGCGTGTGCGGTCTGAATCGCGATCCGTTCAGCCAGCAGCCGCGCGCCGGGCGTATTCGCCATCTCTACGTCAGCGAGAAGTGCCGCGGGCTGGGGATTGGCAAGCAGCTTTTAACCGTCGTGATGGCCGATGCCAGCATCTGGTTCGATTTCCTCAATACCCATGCGCCGGACGCTGCCTACGGGTTTTATCGCCGGGCAGGGTTTACGCTGGTCTCGGACGAACCGCGGGTGACGCACCGCCTTTTTTGTGCGGTATAAGCGGCTGGCAGCTTCAGGGCGTGAATGTTACAGTTGAGTGACAATTCACCACCCGACACGCCATGACCCTCACCGTATTCTGCATTTTACTCTTCGCCGCGCTGCTGCATGCCAGCTGGAACGCCATCGTCAAAGCCGGAACGGACAAGCTTTATTCTGCAATCAGCGTCAGCGGCTCCGCCACGCTGATTGCCCTGGTGCTGCTCCCCTTCTCTCCACAGCCCTCTGCCGCAAGCTGGCCGTTTTTGATCGTCTCCTGCGCCTTACAGGTGGTGTACACCGTGCTGGTCGCGAAGACCTATCAGGTTTCCGATATGAGCCAGACCTACCCGCTGATGCGCGGCACCGCCCCGCTGCTGGTGGCGCTGATCAGCGTGCTGGTGCTCGGCGATCGTCTCTCCTGGCTCGCCTGGTCCGGCATCGGGGTAATTTGCCTGTCGATTCTGGCGATGGCAATGAACGGGCGCATGCAGTCACGCAAGGGGATCTGGCTGGCGCTGCTGAACGCCTGCTTTATTGCGGGATATACGCTGGTGGACGGCACCGGCGTGCGGCTGTCGGAGACCGCGCTAGGCTATACGCTGTGGACCTTCTTTATGAACGGCTTCTGCCTGCTCGGCTGGGCGATGGTCGCGCGTCGACGCGAGGCATCCGGCTACCTGCGTCTGCACTGGAAAAAGGGGCTGCTCGGCGGCGTTGGCACCATGGGCTCTTACGGTCTGGCGCTGTGGGCAATGACGCAGGCACCGCTGGCGGTGGTCGCGGCGCTGCGGGAAACTTCCATACTCTTTGGCGCGCTGATCGCATTTTTGCTTTTAAAAGAAAAGGTTGCGGGCCTGCGCATCGCGGCGGCGCTGGGTATCGCCGGCGGCGCCATTCTGCTGCGCCTGGCGTAAAGCACTGGCAACATTAGTTGCCGTTCTTGTTTACAAATCCTGCCTTTACCGGTTTTTTCATTCACCACAACAATGCTTAAATTGTCATCTCTCTGTGGTAGATTCCTCGCGCATTTATGGGAATGCGCAGTCACTTATTCTTCATTTTTCTCTTTTGGCAAAAGTATTCAGCGACATGAAAAAGCAACGGAACGTTAACTTATTGTTGATGCTGGTGTTACTGGTGGCCGTCGGTCAGATGGCGCAAACCATCTACATTCCGGCGATTGCCGACATGGCAAAGGAATTGAACGTCCGCGAGGGCGCGGTACAGAGCGTAATGGCGGCCTACCTGCTGACCTATGGCGTTTCGCAGCTCTTCTACGGCCCGCTCTCCGACCGCGTCGGGCGTCGCCCGGTGATCCTGGTGGGCATGAGTATTTTCATGGTGGCGACGGTAATTGCCATTACCACCCATAGCCTGACCGTACTGATTGCCGCCAGCGCCCTGCAGGGCGTTGGGACCGGCGTCGGCGGGGTGATGGCGCGAACCTTACCGCGCGATATGTATCAGGGCACCCAGCTCCGTCATGCTAACAGCCTGTTGAATATGGGCATTCTGGTCAGCCCGCTGCTGGCCCCGCTGATCGGCGGCCTGCTGGACACGATGTGGTCCTGGCGCGCCTGCTACGCCTTCCTGCTGGTGCTGTGCATCATTGTCACCTTCAGCATGGCGCGCTGGATGCCGGAAACGCGCCCGCAGGACGCGCCGCGCACGAAGCTGATCGCCAGCTATAAAACGCTGTTCGGCAACGGCGCGTTCACCTGCTACCTGCTGATGCTGATTGGCGGCCTGGCGGGCATCGCGGTGTTCGAAGCCTGCTCCGGCGTGCTGCTGGGCGCGGGGCTTGGCCTGAGCAGTATGGTGGTGAGCATTCTGTTTATTCTGCCGATCCCGGCGGCGTTCTTCGGCGCGTGGTTTGCCGGGCGACCAAACAAGCGCTTCTCCACCCTGATGTGGCAGTCGGTGATCAGCTGTCTGCTGGCGGGTCTGATGATGTGGATCCCGGGGCTGTTTGGCGTGATGACCGTCTGGACGCTGCTCATCCCGGCGGCGCTGTTCTTCTTCGGCGCGGGGATGCTGTTCCCGCTCGCCACCAGCGGCGCGATGGAGCCGTTCCCGTTCCTTGCAGGTACGGCGGGCGCGCTGGTGGGCGGTTTGCAGAACATCGGTTCCGGCGCGCTGGCCTGGCTTTCAGCGATGATGCCGCAGACCGGGCAGGCTAGTTTGGGCCTGCTGATGACGCTGATGGGGCTGCTGATTTTACTGTGCTGGCTGCCGCTGGCGTCGCGTGTCCCGCATCACGAGCAGCCGGTTTAACCGCATGATGGCCCGGCTTCTCGCCGGGCTTTTCACAGACGGGCGCAATCATGGCCTGCAATAACGGCTCTGGCGCTGGCCGCCAGGCGCCCTCTTCCCCGTCGTAAAACTGGAAATCCGCGTTAAGCGCATACGGGATTTTGGCCTTTTGCAGCTCGCAGGCCATAAAGGTGGCGAACGCGACTTGCGAGGCGGTTGGCGTAAAGCGGCTTGACTCCCCCACGCCCCAGCCCCCGACCCAGCTAACGTGCCCGGTTTTTTGCTGCCAGTGCAGCGCGGCATTGATGCGGTTACGGATTGCCGCTTTCTCTGCCGCCGTGCCGGACGTCCACGGGTATTTGCCGCCATTTTTCAGCGGCCCCCACGGGAAAATATGCCACTCCGCCAGCAGATAGGTTTGGCTGTGCGCGGGCAGCTTCAGGCTGGATAACTCCTCCGGCGCGGCACGCAGGCGTGGCGCAATGAAGATCATGCGCTGCGGGTCGATGTCGTGGATCGCTTTAACGGTTTTTTCATAGACGCGGTTTAGCGACGCCAGATTGTGGTTAAGCTTGTCGGCAGGCTCATAAATGAGATCAAAACCCAGCAGCGGGTAGCTTTGACCGAAATAGTGCGCCACGGCAATCCACCAGTTGACCGTCTCTTTCTCGTTATCGGCTTTCGGGTCGTTTTTATATTCATCAGCCTGATAAGCGACTATCGGGATTACGCCATACTGCTCACAGGCTTCTACCAGCTTGCGCAGGTGGATCAGCCGCGCTTCCGTCGGCTCGTCGGCCACGCGGATGCGCACGTGGGTAATGCCTTTAGCCCGAAAATCGCGGACCACCAGCGGATCGAATTCGCGTATGCCGCGCTCGGTGCGCGCCCAGTCCACATCCATCCCGACGCCAAGCTGCTGCGCATAACGGGCAGCCGTCAGCGGCGGCTCAGCGGCAATGGCCCAGCCGGAAGAGATCAGTAACGCGGTCGCTATAAGAGGCTTTAACACGGTTTACCCTGGATAAATCGAAAGCATTACCTGTATTTAGCACGCTTTTTCACATTTGGTGTAGCGCGAAAGCGTAATAATTCTTCAACCTGCCAGTTCTCTCAGCCAGCCGATAAAGGCGTCTATTTTCGGCCACTGTCGGCCCGAAAGCGTCGAAACATAGTAGTGCTGATGGCATTTCAGGGTCTTGTCACCAAACGGGGCGATCAGTTCGCCCCGTTCAAGCCGTTTTTGCACCAGCCGCTTTCTCCCCATCGCGACGCCGACGTGGTTGATGGCCGCAATAATCGCTAAGTCGGAACGATCGAAACCAATACCCGACGATGGCGGCATATTCACCGCAAAGTGCTGCGCCCAGCTCAGCCACTCATCCGTACCGGAATCATTGCTCCAGGCCTGACGGTCGTGCAGCAGCGTGCAGTGGCTAAGGTTATCGGGGTTTTTCAGCAGCTCATGCTCGCGGGCATACTGCGGCGAGCAGACGGGCAAAATCTCTTCGTCCATCAGGAAGTGATGAGACAGATGGTTTGGCGGCGTATCGTCGAAATAGAGCGCCAGATCGACGCCCGTTCGCTGCATATTGACGTAATCATTGCCGGTCAGGACGGTGAGCGAAATCGACGGATAGCGGCGGGTAAAGTCACCCAGCATGGGTACCAGCCAGCACTGAGCGATCGACGGCCGGGAGTAGACCGTCAGCGTGCCGGACAGCGCCTGGTTTTTGATGTCCAGGATCTCCTGATTCAGGGTGTCGAGGGACGATTTTAGCGTCCAGTAAACGCGCTTTCCCTCCTGCGTCAGCTCAACTTTACGGTGCGAGCGGACAAACAGCTGAATACCGAGCTCTTCTTCGAGCAGGTTGATGCGGTGGCTCACCGCGCTGGGGCTGAGCGACAGCTCCTCCGCCGCCAGCGCGAAGGATTCATGCCGGGCCGCCACTTCAAAGGTGTACATTTTCGACAGCTGCCAGCCGTTTAATAGTCGGTTTCTGGCTTCATTTGCATCGGTCATCACAATTCTCACGCGTGTTTTCTGCGCCCAGCATACCGTTCATGGGTGAATTTATGTGAACCTAATGCGGATTAAGTGCGTTTTTTAGAGCGCAGTCACTCAGTTGATTCAATCTGGCTCACCTGAACGCCAATTTATATCGTTTGTCAGCCCACGCCGCTTTTTCGTCCAATACCCCCAGATGACATAAGGGTGAGGTGAGATATGGGATCTCAGGTCTGGGTTGTGGCAACGCTGCTGGTCAGCATTGTGTTGATTGTTTTAACCATCGTTAAGCTGAAGTTTCACCCGTTCCTCGCGCTGCTGCTGGCGAGCTTTTTCGTCGGCGCAATGATGGGAATGAGCCCGCTGGATATGGTAAACGCCATTGAGAGCGGGATTGGCGGCACGCTGGGCTTCCTGGCGGCCGTGATTGGTCTGGGCACCATTCTCGGCAAGATGATGGAGGTTTCCGGCGCGGCAGAGCGCATCGGGATTACGTTGCAGCGCTGCCGCTGGCTGTCAGCAGACGTGATTATGGTGCTGGTGGGCCTGATCTGCGGCATTACGCTGTTCGTGGAAGTGGGCGTGGTCCTGCTGATCCCGCTGGCGTTTTCCATCGCCAAAAAGACCCACACGTCGCTGCTCAAGCTGGCCATTCCGCTCTGTACCGCGCTGATGGCGGTGCACTGCGTGGTGCCGCCGCATCCGGCCGCGCTGTTTGTGACCAATAAATTAGGGGCGGACGTTGGGACGGTAATCGTCTACGGCCTGCTGGTGGGCCTGATGGCCTCTCTGGTCGGCGGCCCGCTGTTCCTGAAGCTGCTCGGCAATCGTCTGCCGTTTAAACCGGTTCCGGCGGAATTTTCAGACCTGAAGGTGCGGGAGGAGCATACCCTGCCGTCGCTGGGCGCCACGCTGTTTACGGTGCTGCTGCCGATTGCCCTGATGCTGGTGAAGACCATCGCTGAACTGAATATGGCAAAAGACGGCACGCTGTATACGCTGCTGGAGTTTATCGGCAACCCCATCACCGCCATGTTTATCGCCGTGTTTGTCGCCTACTACCTGCTGGGCATCCGCCAGCATATGGGCATGGGCGCGATGCTGACGCACACCGAGCACGGCTTTGGCTCTATCGCCAACATTTTGCTGATTATCGGCGCGGGCGGCGCGTTCAACGCCATCCTGAAAACCAGCGGACTGGCGGACTCGCTGGCGCAAATTCTCTCGAACCTGCACATGCACCCTATCCTGCTCGCCTGGCTGGTGGCGCTGGTGCTGCATGCCGCCGTAGGCTCCGCCACGGTCGCGATGATGGGCGCCACGGCCATCGTCGCGCCGATGCTGCCGCTCTACCCGAACGTCAGCCCGGAGATCATCACCATTGCCATCGGTTCCGGCGCCATTGGCTGCACGATCGTGACCGATTCTCTCTTCTGGCTGGTGAAGCAATACTGCGGCGCGACCCTGAATGAGACCTTCAAATACTATACGACGGCGACGTTTATCGCCTCGGTGCTTGCACTTGGCGGCACATTCCTGCTTTCTTTCATTATCTGAGCGCGAAGAGACGTATTATGGAAAACGCAACTATCACCACTTTAACCGCACAGTTTCCTCTGGTTGAGGATCTGATTGCCCTGAAAGAAACCACCTGGCTTAACCCGAACACCACCACGCTTGAAGAAGGGCTGCCCTATGTCGGGCTGACCAAAGCCGACGTGGACGATGCGCATGCGCGCCTCAAACGCTTCGCGCCATATCTGGCGAAAGCCTTCCCGGAGACGGCCGCAACGGGTGGGATTATTGAATCCGAACTGGTCGCCATCCCGGCAATGCGGGCGCGGCTGGAGAAAGAATCTGGCAAATCCATTCCCGGCACGCTGCTGCTGAAAAAAGACAGCCATTTGCCAATCTCCGGCTCGATTAAAGCGCGCGGCGGTATCTATGAGGTGCTGACCCACGCGGAAAAACTGGCGCTGGACGCCGGGTTGCTGAGCGTTGAAGACGACTACAGCATCCTGCTGGAGCCGCGCTTTAAGGACTTCTTCAGCCAGTACAGCATTGCGGTAGGCTCAACCGGCAACCTGGGGATGTCCATCGGCATCATGAGCGCCCGCATCGGCTTTAAGGTGACGGTGCATATGTCCGCCGACGCCCGCGAGTGGAAGAAAGCCAAACTGCGCAGCCATGGCGTCATCGTCGTGGAATATGAGCAGGATTACGGCGTGGCGGTGGAGCAGGGACGCAAAGCGGCGGAAAGCGATCCGAACTGCTTCTTCATTGACGATGAAAACTCCCGCACCCTGTTCCTGGGCTACGCGGTGGCGGGCGAGCGCCTGAAGGCACAGTTTGCCGCTCAGGGCCGCGTGGTGGATGCCGATCATCCGCTGTACGTCTACCTGCCGTGCGGCGTCGGCGGCGGCCCTGGCGGCGTGGCGTTTGGCCTGAAGCTGGCCTTTGGTGACAACGTCCACTGCTTCTTCGCAGAGCCCACGCACTCCCCGTGCATGCTGCTGGGCGTTTACACCGGCCTGCACGATGAGATCGCGGTGCAGGATCTGGGCATTGATAACGTGACGGCGGCGGACGGGCTGGCGGTAGGACGCGCCTCCGGCTTCGTGGGCCGCGCGATGGAGCGCCTGCTCGACGGGTTTTATACGCTTTCCGACCAGAGCATGTACGACATGCTCGGCTGGCTGGCGCAGGAGGAAGGCATTCGTCTGGAACCGTCCGCGCTGGCGGGCATGGCCGGACCGCTGCGCGTGCCTTCAGATGCCAGCGTTACCCACCTGGTGTGGGCGACCGGCGGCGGCATGGTGCCGGAAGACGAGATGGCGAAGTATCTGGCTAAAGGGCAGTAATTCTGCCGGGTGGCGGCTGCGCCTTACCCGGCCTACGGTTCGCGGCAGTTGTAGGCCCGGTAAGGCGTAGCCGCCACCGGGCTTTAAAAGCTCACAATTTGCTGAAGGTGAGTCACTGCGAAGAGTAAAGACAGCGACAGCACGGCCAGCGCAATCAGGAACTTATCCCGCACCGCCTTCGGCTGCACAAAGTCGTCCTGCGCTACGTCCATCAGGTTACGGCTGCGGGTATAGCGCCATAAAACGATTGCCACCAGCGCCAGCACAACAAGCGAGATCCAGAACGGCACCCCGGTGCGGTGCCAGTTGTGCTTAATCGCCAGGGCGATCAGCGCGCCATACCCCAGCAGCGTGCGCAGCCAGGCGAGTGACGTCCGCTCCGGCTGCAGACCGGGGTCCGCTTCGCGTCGCGCTTTGCGGCTATCCGCCATAGAACACCAGCCCCATCACCACGCCCGCCACCGCCAGCAGAATCACGCTGATGATGAGTAACCCGCGCGTATAGGGCAGATCCTGCTTCAGACGCATCGCCTTCTCATTGCGCAGCCAGCGCAGGTAGCCGTAAATCGCCAGCACGCCCGCGAACAGGCACAGCAGCAGCGCCAGCACCTCACGAATCAGCGGCGTGGCGAAATCAGGCGCGAGCTGGTCGAGCCCCACCCCGGCGGCAAGGAATCCCAGCGCGGTGCGGATCCACGCTAAATACGTGCGTTCATTAGCCAGCGAGAAGCGGTAGTCCGGCGCTTCGCCGAGGCGGGAAATTTTCATGAAGGTTCCTTGTCGAGCTACGGGCAGGCTTCAGCATAGCGTAAATCGACAAGGACAAGGAGACCGGCATCGGGCGATGCCGGTCAGGACGATCAGTGCAGCGCTGGCCAGAAATCCTTGTTGGCCTCGATCAGGTCATCCAGAATCGCTTTCGCGACGGACGCGCTCGGCACGGTTTTCGACAGGGTAATCGCCTGCCAGAGTTTCTGGTACGAGCGCTGCTCCCAGGCATCCACCACCAGTTTTTCCACCGCCACCTGCTGGCTCATCAGCCCTTTCTGGAAGTGTGGAATATCGCCCACCGTGAGCGGCTCCGGTCCGTTATGGCCCACCAGGCAAGGAATCTCCACCATCGCATCGGCATCAAAGTTATGGATGGCCCCGTTGTTTGGCACAATCAGCAGCATGCGTTCCTGGGTATTAAAGGCAATCGCGGTCGCCAGATCGACGATGTACGACGCGTGTTCGTCGATTTCCAGCTCACCGGCGGAGGATTTGCCCGCCTCGATAATCGCCCGGCAGGAACTGAACACGTGCTTCTCACGGTGGTCCATAACCTCATTGGCGCGGGTGCGTTCCGGGTTGGAATGCGCGACCACGTAGTCCGGGAACAGATAATACTTCAGATAGGTGTTCGGCATGGTGTCCGGATCCAGCGCCTGCACGTCTTTGGCTTTGGCGAAGGTATCGTTCCAGCTCGCCTCGGTGTGCGCATCGTCAGACGGCGGTACATAGCCGTTTTTCGCCACGTATTCGCGCAGTTTCGGCATCAGATCGTTGCCGTTAAGATCTTCAATCGACGTCCACCAGCCGAAGTGGTTCAGGCCATAGTAGCGCACGCGCATCTCTTTGCGGTCTTTCAGGCCGACAATCTGCGCCATGCGCCCTTCAATGCCGATCGGCATATCGCATATGTTGAGAATTTTGGCGTTCGGACGCAGGCGGCGCGTGGCCTCCGCAACAATCGCCGCCGGGTTGGAGTAGTTCAGCATCCACGCGTTCGGAGAGTACTGCTCCATATAATCCACCAGCTCCAGCACGCCGCCGATAGAGCGCATGCCGTAGGCAATCCCGCCCGGGCCACAGGTTTCCTGGCCCAGCACGCCGTAGCGCAGCGGGATTTTTTCATCTTTTTCACGCATTGGATATTTGCCCACGCGGATATGCGCCATCACGAAATCCACATCGCTAAACGCCGCTTTTGGATCGGTGGTGTAGCTGAATTCAATCTCCGGGGCCTGCTCCTTAAGGATGATTTTGCACGCTTCGGCGATGGTTTCCTGACGCGCGCCGTCGTTGTCATAGAACTTCAGGGCGCGCAGCGGGAAACGGTCACGGTTGGCTAACAGCATCAGGACGATACCAGGCGTGAAGGTGCTGCCGCCGCCTGCAATGACAACTGAGAATTTTTTCATGATATAGCCTCTGTCAGGGTGGTTTGTTCATTCGTTAAGGGGGTTTTCATCAGCGATTCCAGCTGGTCGCGCACCTGAGGAACGTGCAGGCCGACAATCACCTGAATGCCGTTGCCGCGTCGCACCACGCCGTGGGCGCCGAGGGCTTTGAAGACGTCATCGCTTTGTGTTTTCGTCATATCGACCAGGGCGATGCGCAGGCGGGTGGCGCAGTTGTTGATGCTTTCGATGTTGGCCGCGCCGCCCAGCGCCTGCAGGAACCCGGCGGCCTGCCCGACCTGCTGGCTGGCCGCGGCCGGAGCGGTGGTTTGCCCTCGCGCCGCCTTATAGTCGGCCTTGCTGTAGAGCTTGATTTCGCTCTCTTCCCGGCCCGGGGTTTTCAGGTTCAGACGCGCAATCAGCGTTTTGAAGACCACGAAGTAAACTCCGGTAAAGCAGACGCCAATGCCGATCTGGGTGAACACCGTCGAGGCGTGGTTGTGGAACATCGGGATCCAGTTTTGCGGCAGGAACTGGTCCAGCAGGCCGCCGCCCATGTTCCCGACCACGCCGAAGGTGTACATCACCGTTGCCATGGTGGCCGCCAGCACGGCGTGAACGGCAAACAGCAGCGGCGAGATAAACAGGAAGGTGAATTCGAGCGGTTCGGTAATGCCTACCAGCACGGCGGTAAGCGTGGCCGGGACCAGCAGCCCCGCGACCTTGACGCGGTTTTCCGGCGACGCGGTGTACCAGATCGCCAGCGCAATCCCAACCGAGCCAAACACTTTGGAGTTGCCGTGCAGCGCGAACCCGCCTTCCGGGAAAAGGGTTTTCAGCGGCAGGGTGCTCTGGCTGAACTCCTGCAGGTGCTGCGCCCAGTAGACCTGAATCCCGCCTTCCACCGCCGCCGGGCCAAAGATGAACGGACCGTAGACGAAGTGGTGCAATCCGGTTGGGATCAGAATGCGTTCCAGGAAGGTATAGACCCATACGCCCAGCGCACCGGCAGAACGCAGGAACGCCTGCAGGGACTCAATGCCCATCTGCACTTTCGGCCAGCCCAGCAGCGTCAGCCAGGCGCAGGGGATCATGACAAAGAACGCGAGGATAACGACAAACGAGCTGCCCTGGAAAATCCCCAGAAACACCGGCAGCGGCTTGTCAAAATAGCGGTTGTGGATGGCGGTAACGATGCCTGAAATCACGATGGCGCCGATGATGCTGGTATCGAGCGTTTTAATCCCGGCAATCATCGCCAGCCCGCTTCCCGCCGTCGGTTCGGCGGAGAAGTCGACGCCGAAGAAGTGGCCCCAGGTCATCCCCATCGCGTTGATGAAGTAGTTCCAGGTCAGGAAGCTAATCAGCACCGCCAGACAGGCGCGGCCCTGGGCCTGCTTCGCCAGGCCAATCGGCAGGCCGACGGCAAAAATCAGCGGCATATTGCGGAACACCGCCCAGCCGCCCTCTTCAATGATGTGAACAATCTGCGCGAAAAGATGATCGGGGGCCGTTAAGGCTTCGCCGACAAACAGCGGGTTGCGAAGCATGATGGCGATTCCCACCACGATCCCGGCGAACGGAAACAGCAACACCGGGGTAAACATGGCACCGCCAAAACGTTGTATTTGACTGAGCATTTTTAAATCCTCATGAAACAACCTGTAGGGGTAGAGGCCTTTATGGTTTTTTGCTGGCCTGAGGTGAGCATAAGAACTTACTGATGCGCGAACATGGCGTGCCGCTGCGATTCGTGATCGCATTCATGGTTTTATTTTGACCAATCAGGTCTACTTTTTACGGTAAATATGGACATGTCAGGACGCCATCCACGCCCTGATAAGGGCAGAGAGGTCTACTGGTGATCTACAAATCCATTGCTGACAGATTGCGGCTGCGGCTGAATTCATCGGACTACAATATCGGCAGTCCGCTGCCGGGCGAGAAAGCGCTGGCGCAGGAGTTCGGCGTGGCGCGAATGACCATCCGCAAGGCGCTGGATCTGCTGGTGAGCTGGGGGCTGGTTGAACGGCGGCACGGCAGCGGCACGTTTGTGTCACGCAAAGACGTTCACCACGAAACCACCAACCTGACCGGGCTGGTGGAGGTGCTGCGTCAGCAGGGAAAAGAGGTGCAGAGCAAGGTGCTGCAGTTTGAAGTGATGCCCGCCCCGCCCGCCATCGCCAGCCAGCTGCGAATTCAGGTGGATGAGCGGATCTACTTTTCCCGGCGGGTGCGCTACGTGGACGGAAAACCGCTGATGCTGGAGGACAGTTTTATGCCGGTGAAGCTGTTTCGCAATCTGTCGCTGGCGCATCTTGAAGGGTCAAAGTTTGATTACATCGAGAAGGAGTGCGGGATCACCATCAGCGGCAACTACGAGAGCCTGACGCCGGTGCTGGCCGATAAGCAGCTGGCGGGTTATATGAACCTGCCGGAACAGACACCGCTGTTGCGTATCACCTCCCTTTCCTACAGCGACAGCGGCGAGTTTCTCAACTATTCCGTGATGTTCCGAAATACCAGTGATTACCAGGTGGACTACCATCTGCGGCGCATCCACCCGGAAGATTTACTAGCTCATCCCCCAGAACAGCACCGCCAGTAGCTGCGGGGTGATGATGCGCAGGAACATCACCAGCGGGTAGACGGTGGCATAGGAGAGCGCGGCCGCGCCGCTGGTGGTGTGCAGGTTATTGGCAAAGGCCAGCGCGGGCGGATCGGTCATGGAACCCGCCAGCATGCCGCACAGCGTCAGGTAGTTCATTTTGGCGAACATCCGCGCCAGTATGCCCACCGTCAGCAGCGGGATCGCCGTGATAAAGATGCCGTAGCCGACCCAGCTCATCCCTTCGCCCTTGAGCAGGGTGTCGACGAAATCCCCGCCGGACTTCAGCCCGACCACCGCCAGGAACAGCACGATGCCCAGCTCGCGCAGCGCCAGGTTGGCGCTCGGCGGCATAAACCAGTAGAGCTTACCGATGCAGCCGATACGCCCGAGGATCAGCGCCATAATCAGCGGCCCGCCCGCCAGGCCCAGCTTGAGCGCCACCGGGAAGCCCGGCACGTACAGCGGGATGGAGCCCAGCAGCACGCCAAGCCCAATACCGATAAACACCGGTAGCATCTGCACCTGCTGCAGTTTCTGCTGGGCGTTACCCACCATATCCGCGACGGCGTCGATGGAAGACGGGCGCCCAACCAGGTTGAGGATATCCCCGAACTGCAGGCTGGCCTCCGGGCTGGCGACCAGCTCGACACCCGCACGGTTAAGGCGGGAGATCACCACGTCATAACGCTCTTTTACCTGCAGATCGCGTATTTTTTTGCCAAGGACGTGCTCGTTGGTTACCACAACGCGTTCCACCCGCATATCGGTGCCGCGCGTTGAGAGCGAGGTATCCACTTCCTGACCAATCACCAGACGGGCATTGTTCAAATCGCCGGGCTGGCCCACCAGGTGCAGCAGATCGCCTTGCTGAATAATGGTGCCGGGGGCAGGCACCATCAGCATATCGTCGCGCTTAAGGCGGGAGCAGATAATATTGGCGCTGTTCAGGATCGGCACGTCCTGAATCGCCATATTGTTCAGGTTGGGGTTATCGACCCGAATGTTGATGGTTTTGATCGGCATATGGCCGTTGGTGAGCGTGGTTTCGTGGTCCTTCGCCTCTTTATCGACGTTAATGCGAAACAGGACGCGGACCAGCCACATGGAGAGCAGAATGCCGCAAATACCAAACGGATAGGCCATGGCGTAGCTCATCCCCATCTGGTCGACAATGCCGGGTTCGATGCCCAAATCGCGCAGGATTTGCTGCCCCGCGCCGAGCGCAGGCGTGTTGGTGACCGCCCCGGAGAAAATGCCCAGCACCACGGGCAGAGGGATAGCAAAGATCTTATGCAGAATGGCGGTGACCAGCCCGCCCATCACCACAATGCCGAGAGCAAACAGGTTGAGCCGCAATCCGGAGACACGAAGAGAGGCGAAAAAACCCGGTCCCACCTGAATCCCGATGGTATAAACGAACAGGATCAGGCCGAACTCCTGGGTAAAGTGGAGCATTTCGGCGCTCAGCACCAGCCCGAGCTGGTCGGCAAAGTGGCCGACAAAAATGCCGCCGAACAGCACCCCGCCTATCCCAAACCCGACGCCGCGGATTTTGATATTCCCTATCCACAGGCCAACAACAGCGACCAGGGCCAACACGCTGACGGTTAACGCGATATCACTCATGATCCACTTCCTTGGCATAACCTTAGTTATGCTAAGGATTCTCTCAGAGCCGTGGGCGGTTGTATGGGCGATGGCGCACAAAAAAGCCCTGCCGGGGCAGGGCCTTGTGCGGTCTGTGAGCAGTGTCGGGTGGCGGCTGCGCCTTACCCGACCTACAGGTTCGGCGGGCTTGTTAGCTGTTTAACGCCGGCCGGTCGCTAATGGCGATACGCTGTGGCGCGATGGCTTCCGGCACGTTACGGGTCAGGTCAATATGCAGCAGCCCGTTGGTAAACGTTGCGCCGGAGACGTCCATATGGTCTGCCAGGGTAAAGCTCAGGCTAAACGGCTGATTAACCAGCCCCTGATGCAGCCATTTGGTCTCGGTCTCTTGTTTCTCCGGCGTACCTTTCACGGTCAGACGCGTGCCTTCGAGCTGGATATCCAGATCCTCCTGACGGAAGCCGGCCAGCGCCAGGGTGATGCGATAGTGGTTATCGTCGCTTTTTTCGATGTTGTACGGCGGAAACGTCTGTTGCTCAGCGGTGTTTTGCAGGGCATTAGCCAGTTTGTCAAAACCAATCCACTGACGAAGTAAGGGGGATAAATCGTAGTTACGCATACTAAATCTCCTTCTGAGAAGCGAGTTCGGCACAGTTTAATTTTGTGCGCAGTTGTTCCTGCAAATCCTGATGGATTCGCATATGCTCCCGTTACGGCAAGCAGGTCTGGGTGGGCCGCTCGCGCGACCCGCATAATTAGTTAATTTCGATACGACGCGGTTTTTTCTCTTCCGGAATCACACGTTCCAGTTCGATAAACAGCAGGCCGTTAACCAGGTTCGCGCCTTTCACGTGAATGTTCTCAGCTAACTGGAACTTGCGTTCAAAGTTGCGCTCAGCGATGCCCTGGTAAAGGTAGGTACGTTCTTTCTGCTCGGCCGTATGGGAACCTTTCACCACCAGCAGGTTGTCCTGCGCGGTGATCTCCAGTTCGTTTTCTGCAAAACCGGCGACGGCAATGGCGATGCGGTAGTGGTTTTCGTCAACCAGCTCAACATTGTATGGAGGGTAGCCGTTGCTCTGGCTTTGGTTATTTTCTAAATGGTTAAACAGGCGGTCAAAACCAATTGCAGAACGGTATAGCGGAGAAAGATCGAAGTTACGCATAAATAAAACTCCTGAAATCAGCGAGAAAAGTAAGCCTTCCACCATGGACAGGCCTTTACGCCCCCCGAACACCCATCAGGCGAGTTCGTTATCGGGTCGTATTCTTAAAATGGGTCTGCAACCGGGCTTTTCAAGCATGACAACTGCACTTTTTTTTGCACTTTCCTGCATCTCGCATAGACTGGGACAACAGCACAAAGGGTTAAATTGCGATGGCTGCCACAGTGCGGGGTTATCGGGCTATCCATTTTGGATAAGGCTCGCTATAACCCTGAGTTGCAGGTCTATGCAGTGCCATTAACGATGACTGAGTGATGATGAAAAATGTTCTGATAAAGCTGACGACGTTCAGCGGGGTAGTTTTACTTTGCGGGTGTTCGAGCGTGATGTCTCACACCGGCGGTAAAGAAGGAACATATCCGGGGACGCGCGCCAGCGCGGCGATGATCTCCGATGACGATACAAACTGGGGCACCAAATCCCTGGTTATCCTGGATATGCCGTTTACGGCTGTGGCGGACACGCTTCTGCTGCCGTGGGATTTATTCCGTAAGGACGACTCCGTGCGCTCACGGGTAGAGAAAAGCGAGCAGGAAAATCTGGCGACAAACGCCGTCATTCCGCCCGCAGAGATGCCGCCGCGCTAGTTCTGCGCGGTTTCTGCTAACCAGAGCTGACGGAAACCGTCCGTCTCTTCCATCCACGCAATAAAGCGCCCGTCCGGGGAAAATACGACGGCATCCGCAGACGGCGGATTGCCGTGATCGGACGTCAAAAACGTCACCTGTCCGGTCTGCGCGTCACAGCAGGCAATCCGGTTTTCGAGCACAAACCCCAGCCGATCACCCGCCGGATGCCAGTTAAACGCAGACTGAATATCGCTCCCGTTACGCGTCAGCTGGCGCGGCTCGCCGCCTTCAGGTGAGATCAGCCACAGCTGCACAATGCCGTTATCGTCGCGCATCAGAAACGCGACCTGTGTCCCCTCCGGGTTGCTGCGAACCCAGTGACGCGGCACGTTCACCAGGCCCGGATAGGCCCTTTGATGCGTAAAGGTCAAACGACGCTGCTTCACCCCAGCAGGCGGGGCTGGCAGGGTCTCTGCGGCGCCCTGAAGCGGCGCATCGCCCGCGCGTTTCCAGCTCTGTTCATCTTCTGGCAGGTTAACAATAAACAGTTCAGGCACTTTCTCGCCCGTTGCAGACAGGGTATCGCCGATAAACGCCAGCCTGGTGTTGCCCACCCAGCCCTCTTCGTAGGCGCGGTTAATCTCGTCGCTGCCCGGCTGCGGGTTGGGCGTCGTGCGGCTGACCAGCACGCTCCAGTAAGTCCCCGGGTA
Organism: Enterobacter sp. 5-4; assembly: GCF_000612205.1. Taxonomy (NCBI): domain Bacteria; kingdom Pseudomonadati; phylum Pseudomonadota; class Gammaproteobacteria; order Enterobacterales; family Enterobacteriaceae; genus Enterobacter; species Enterobacter sp. 5-4. The sequence continues at coordinate 204,003 of NZ_JFHW01000006.1, forward strand.
TTCACGAGGATGGTTTCCCGGCGGATTCACCGGGCCATAAGGCGCCGCCACGCCGACGTTGCGTAAATCAAGCTTCGCATCGCGCACGTGCAGCACGTGGTCGTTATAGGTAAAGCTGACAAGCTGGCCGTTCGGGCTGAAGACATGGACGTGGCTGCCGCCGCGCAGCGCGCCCGGGGTGAACGGTGAAGTGATATCCATTGCGTCCAGGTTGCTCACCTGCCCGTGATGCGCAATTACCCCCTGGCGATGATGAAAATCGTAGTGCCAGTCCGCATCCGGGTTTTTCGGGCCGTGGATAAAGACGTATTTCTCCTGCGCGGGATGAACGGTCACCACGCCAACGTGCGCACCGTCAGTAGCGCGATAAATCACCTCGACTTCGCCCGTAACAACATTAACCCGCTCGATGGTTTCACCGGTGAACGATGCACCTGACGGGCGCACGTCATAGACCAGCCACTGGCTGTCCGGCGTCCAGGTATTGATGTTAGTAAGCTGGTGGTTGCGGGAAGCGAAGGTGATTTGTTTCATGAGGATACCCTGATGCGCAGTTATCGCATCAGGGTATCGCAAGCGGGTGTTTAGTTCAGCACAAACTTCTCAATGGCGTAAGCCACGCCGTCTTCGAGGTTGGATTTGGTGACAAAATTAGCCACTTCTTTCACCGACGGAATAGCGTTATCCATCGCTACGCCCATGCCCGCGAATTCAATCATCGCGATGTCGTTTTCCTGATCGCCCAGCGCCATGATTTCGTCCGGCTTGATGCCCAGCGCGTCGGCCAGCGATTTCACGCCGGTGCCTTTATTGACGCGTTTATCGAGGATTTCAAGGAAGTACGGCGCACTTTTCAGCACGGTGTATTTCTCTTTCACTTCGGCCGGAATGCGCGCAATCGCTTTATCCAGGATCTCCGGCTCGTCGATCATCATCACTTTCAGGAACTGGGTGGCCGGATCCATCTTCTCGGCTTCACAGAACACCAGCGGAATGGTCGCCACGTAGGATTCATGTACCGTGTAGTAGCTGATATCACGGTTGGCGGTGTAAAGCGTATTGCGATCGAGAGCGTGGAAGTGGGAACCCACCTCACGGGACAGTTTTTCCAGGAACCGGTAGTCATCGTAGCTTAGCGCGGTTTGCGCAACCGTACTGCCATCTGCGGCTTTCTGCACCAGCGCGCCGTTATAGGTGATGCAGTAGTCGCCGGGCTGATTCATGTGCAGCTCTTTCAGGTAGCTGTGCACGCCCGCATACGGACGCCCCGTGGTGAGGACCACATTCACGCCCTTTGCGCGTGCCGCGGCGATCGCGTTCTTAACGGCTGGAGAGATAGTGTGGTCTGGCAGCAACAGCGTGCCGTCCATATCGATTGCAATAAGTTTGATAGCCATGAGTTCCCCGGGATAAATGAGTGCTGCCTCATGCTAACGCGATTAAGCACACAAAAATAGAGCTACCTTGCGCAACAAAAACCCCCTTTTACGCCTATCCCGGGGAACAAAGACTTACTCGCGGGTGAGAACGATTTTACCAAACGCACCGCGATCCAGATGCTCAAGAGCCTGTTTAAGCTCGTTAAAACGGTAGCGATGCTCAATCACAGGTTTCAACCCGGTGACATCCACGGCGCGGACGAAATCCTCCAGCGCCCGGCGGTGCCCCACGCCGATCCCCTGAATGACGGGAGATTTCAGCAACAGTTCGCCAGCAGAGAGCGAAATGTCAGACCCGGCCAGCACGCCAATGACCGAGATACGTCCATGAACGGCAACGGCGCGCAGGGAGTGCTTCAGGTTCTCGCCCCCCACGGTTTCAATAATATGGTCGATGCCGCGATCCTGCGTCAGCGCCAGCGCCTCTTCAGCCCAGTCGCCTTTCAGGCGGTTGATGCCCTGGCTGGCCCCCAGCTTTTTGGCCAGCGCCAGCTTTTCATCGCTCCCGGACGTAACAATGACCTCTGCGCCGTGCGCTTTTGCGATTTGCAGGGCGAAAATCGCCACGCCGCCCGTTCCCTGTACCAGCACCGATTGCCCGGCGCGCAGCTGACCGCGTTCCACCAGTGCGAACCAGGCGGTAAGCCCCGCGCAGGGTAAGGTGCTGGCCTCTGCGTCATCCAGGGTTTCCGGCGATGCCGCCAGCGCGTCTTCCTTCACAATCACATACTCGGCCAGCATTCCCTGGAAATAGCCGCCGGACGTTTTATAGGGCAAATTGCGCGCGTCTGCCTGCGGCTTACCGTCGATCCACTCCGGAAAGAAGGTTGAGATAACGCGGGCACCGGGCTGGAAACGCGTGACGCCTTCACCAATGCTGTCGACGACGCCCGCCATGTCAGACGCCGGGGTAAACGGGAAGGAAAGCGGAATCGGCATCGTGCCTTCTATCACCATTTTGTCGCGATAGTTGAGCGCGACGGCATTCACCCTTACGCGCACTTCACCCGGACCTGGCTGGGGAATGGGCTCCTGAATAAGCGTAAGGCTCTCGCGCCCGAGGGCGCTCATCGTCCAGCGTTGCATTGTCTCTGTCATTTTTTTCTCCGGCCATCAAGTAAGCTTTAGTACTGACAGTCTACCGTTGACGCATGGTCGCCAGTGGCGATAAGTTTTCTCTATATTGACGCCAAAAAAGATACAATTAATGACCGACACGCTGAAGGATATCCCTGTTTTTGTGGCTGCCGTAGAGGCGGGAAGTTTCGCTCAGGCCGCCATTCGTCTGCATTTGTCACGCTCGGCGGTAGGAAAAAGCATCGCTCGTCTCGAGGAGCGACTGGGGGTACGGCTGTTTCAGCGCACCACCCGCAGCCAGAGCCTGACCGATAACGGCGCCCTTTTTTATGAACGGTGCCTGCGTGCGCTGGAGGAAATTCGGGGCGCGGAATCGCTGCTTGAAACGGGGAAACAGCAGGTTAGCGGCCGCCTGCGCGTTGCCATGCCGGTACTGTTTGGCCGCCAGTGCGTCGCGCCGCTGTTGATTGAACTGGCGCAGGAACACCCCGGGCTTGAGCTTGAAATGTCGTTCAGCGACCGCGTGGTGGATCTGGTGGAGGAAGGGTTTGATATGGCGGTGCGTAACGGCACGCTGCAGGACAGCAGCGTGCTGGTCGCCAGAAAGCTGGGGGAACACCGCATGGTGCTGTGCGCTGCGCCGGATTATCTGCAGAACAAAGGCCAGCCGCAAAGCGTGGCTGACTTACCCCATCATACGGCCATTAACTATCTGCGCGCAGGCAGAGTGTTACCCTGGCAACTGATGGATAACGAAGGGACCTCGCACACCTTTACTCCCCGTTCATCGCTCAATATGGATGATTTGCAGGCCATCTGCGACGCGGCGCTGGCCGGACACGGGATTGCCTGGCTCCCCTGCTGGATGGCCATTAAAGAAATTCATCAGGGAAAGCTCGTCCCGCTCCTGAAACAGGCGCCCGATGTCCATTTTGACGTTCATGCCGTCTGGCAGCAAACGCCGCACCTGCCGCTGAGGGTGAGGATTGCCGTCGATACGCTCGCCAGTCGCTTACCGTCAGTGCTGTCGCAGGATATGCCCGCGCCCATAAAAAAGCCGCGCTAAACGCGCGGCCAGTTATCGTGCGGTATCACGTCGATTAAATATCGATATTTGCCGCTTTCAGGGCGTTCTCTTCGATGAAGGCACGACGTGGTTCAACCGCATCGCCCATCAGGGTCGTGAACAGCTGGTCTGCAGCAATCGCGTCCTTAACGGTAACACGCAGCATGCGACGGCTTTCCGGATCCATGGTGGTTTCCCACAGCTGCTCCGGGTTCATTTCGCCCAGACCTTTATAGCGCTGGATCGCGAGGCCGCGACGGGACTCTTTCACCAGCCAGTCCAGCGCCTGCTCGAAGCTGGCTACCGGCTGACGACGTTCGCCACGTTCGATGAACGCATCGTCTTCGATCAGGCCGCGCAGCTTCTCGCCGAGCGTGCAGATACGACGGTATTCCGGACCGGTGACAAACTCGTGCTCCAGCGGGTAGTCGGTGTCGACGCCGTGGGTACGCACGCGAACGATCGGCTCGAACTGCCCGTCAGCGTTCTGCTGAACATCGCATTTCCACTGGCTGCCGTGCTGCTCTTTTTCGTTCAGATCGGTCACCAGAGCGTTCACCCAGCGGGTGACGGTCTGCTCGCTGCTCAGATCGGCTTCGGTCAGGGTTGGCTGATAAACCAGCTCCTTCAGCAGCGTTTTCGGATAACGGCGTTCCATACGCGTAATCATTTTCTGCGTAGCGTTGAACTCGGACACCAGACGCTCCAGCGGTTCACCGGCCAGTGCAGGGGCGTGCGAGTTCGCGTGCAGGGTCGCACCATCAAGCGCAATCGCGATTTGGTACTGATCCATCGCTTCGTCATCTTTGATGTACTGTTCCTGCTTGCCTTTCTTCACTTTGTACAGCGGCGGCTGGGCAATGTAGACGTGGCCACGCTCAACGATTTCTGGCATCTGACGATAGAAGAAGGTCAACAGCAGCGTACGGATGTGCGAGCCGTCGACGTCCGCATCGGTCATGATGATGATGCTGTGGTAGCGCAGTTTGTCCGGGTTGTACTCGTCACGGCCAATGCCGCAGCCCAGCGCGGTGATGAGTGTCGCCACTTCCTGAGAAGAGAGCATCTTGTCGAAACGGGCTTTCTCAACGTTGAGGATTTTACCCTTCAGCGGCAGAATAGCCTGGTTCTTGCGGTTACGGCCCTGCTTCGCAGAACCGCCCGCGGAGTCCCCTTCCACGAGGTACAGTTCGGAGAGCGCCGGGTCGCGTTCCTGGCAGTCAGCCAGCTTGCCCGGCAGGCCGGCTAAGTCCAGCGCGCCTTTACGACGGGTCATTTCACGGGCTTTACGCGCCGCTTCACGGGCACGCGCCGCATCAATAATTTTGCCCACCACGATTTTCGCGTCGGACGGGTTTTCCAGCAGGTATTCGCTCAGCAGTTCGTTCATCTGCTGCTCAACCGCCGATTTCACCTCAGAAGAGACCAGCTTGTCTTTGGTCTGTGAGGAGAACTTCGGATCCGGCACCTTCACGGAAACCACGGCAATCAGGCCTTCACGGGCATCGTCACCGGTGGCGCTGACTTTCGCTTTCTTGCTGTAGCCTTCTTTGTCCATGTAGGCGTTCAGGGTACGGGTCATCGCCGCACGGAAGCCTGCAAGGTGGGTACCACCGTCACGCTGTGGAATGTTGTTGGTAAAGCAGTAGATGTTTTCCTGGAAACCGTCGTTCCACTGCAGCGCCACTTCAACGCCGATGCCGTCTTTTTCGGTGGAGAAGTAGAAGATATTCGGGTGAATAGGCGTTTTGTTCTTGTTCAGATACTCAACAAACGCCTTGATACCGCCTTCGTAATGGAAGTGGTCTTCTTTGTTGTCACGCTTGTCGCGCAGGCGAATCGAGACGCCGGAGTTCAGGAACGACAGTTCACGCAGGCGTTTCGCCAGGATGTCGTACTCGAACTCGGTGACGTTGGTGAAGGTTTCGAGGCTCGGCCAGAAACGCACCATGGTACCGGTTTTGTCGGTTTCGCCGGTAACGGCCAGCGGTGCCTGCGGCACGCCGTGCGTGTAAAGCTGACGGTGAATTTTGCCTTCGCGCTGGATAACCAGCTCCAGCTTCTGCGAGAGGGCGTTTACTACCGAAACACCTACGCCGTGCAGGCCGCCGGAAACTTTATAGGAGTTATCGTCGAACTTACCGCCTGCGTGCAGGACGGTCATGATCACTTCCGCCGCGGAGACGCCCTCTTCCGGGTGAATACCGGTTGGGATGCCACGGCCGTCATCGGTGACGGAGACGGAGTTATCCGCATGGATGGTGACCACGATGTCTTTACAGTGACCCGCGAGCGCTTCGTCGATAGCGTTATCTACCACCTCGAATACCATGTGGTGCAGACCGGTGCCGTCATCCGTGTCGCCGATATACATACCCGGGCGCTTACGCACCGCATCCAGCCCTTTCAGGACTTTGATACTGGAGGAGTCATAAGAATTCGACATCAACGTTTCTCGCTCATTTCAACTTGGGTTAATCCGTTATTTTACCCTTTTCCACGGTAAACATCTTCGAATTTTCGTCCGACATGTCCATAACGTGTTCAGCGCTAATGGCGCTGACGAAAACCTGCGACTGCGTGGCTTTTAAGCGGCTGGCAAGCAGCCCGCGCCGCGCGTCGTCAAGTTCCGAGGCAAAATCATCTATCAGGTACAGGCAGCGTCGCCCGCTTTCGCGGGTGAGGAACTCCCCCTGTGCCAGGCGCAACGCACACATCAGGAGCTTGAGCTGCCCGCGCGACAGCGTGTCTTCCACCGGCGCACCGTCGGCACGAATGCGGAAATCCGCCTTGTGCGGGCCGTGCGCGGTGTAGGTCAACATGCGGTCGCGCTCGAAGCTTCTCTCTAACACCTCGGCATAGTCCGTCTCTTTCTCCCAGCCGCGCTGGAAGGAGAAGGTGAGAGAGAACTCGGGTAAAAACTGTTTGCAGGTGTCGGCCATGTCTTCGGCAATACCTGCGCTGTATTCGGCACGCCAGTTGCTGATTTGTTCCGCAAGAGGGATTAACTCCATGTCCCACGGACGCAGCTGGGCGTAGCGCGTCACCTGGCGCAACGCGGCGTTACGCTGCTTGAGCAGACGCTTCAGGTTGCTCCAGGCGTTAAAGAATCCGGCTTCGTTGTGAAAGCATCCCCAGTCGAGGAACGCTCTTCTGTATTTGGGGCCGCCGTTGAGTAAAGTAAACCCCTCGGGCGTGATCAGCTGCATCGGCATCAGCAGCGCCAGCTCGGCCACCTTGTGGCCGTCGGTACCGTCGATGCGCACCTTGCTGTCGCCCTGCTTGTCTTTGGTCAGGCCGATGGCGGTCTCCCGCTCCTCGCCCTGCAAACGCCCGTGCAGAACAAAAGATTCCTGCTCGTGGCGAATCACGCGACCAATCTGCAAACTGCGAAACGCCCGACCGTGGCCGAGCGTATAGATGGCTTCCAGCACGCTGGTTTTGCCGCTGCCGTTCGCGCCAACCAGGAAATTAAAGCCAGGGGATAAAGCGAGATCCGCGCTTTCGATGTTGCGAAAGTCGCGGATCAACAGACGGGTGAGCGACATTACAGTCTCATTGGCATGACAACATAGGCAGCCGACTGTGATGCGGCATCTTCAATCTGTACGCTCGAAACGGAGTCGGTCAGCAGGATGCGCACGTTCTCGCATTTCAGCGCGTTCAGCACATCCAGCACGTAGCTAACGTTGAAGCCGATTTCCATCTCAGCCCCGGCGTAGGTGACGTCCAGAATCTCTTCTGCCTCTTCCTGCTCCGGGTTGTTGGCGGTGATTTTGATCTGGTTTTCACTCACGTACAGGCGCACGCCGCGGAATTTCTCGTTAGAGAGAATAGCCGCACGGGCAAAGGCCTGCTTGAGGCTATCGCAACCGGCTTCCAGCGTTTTGTCCGGGTTCTTCGGCAATACGCGGCGATAATCCGGGAAACGGCCGTCAACCAGCTTCGATGTGAAGACAAAATCGCCCACGTGGGCGCGGATGTTATTGCTGCCGATCTGCACGCGCAGCGGCGTGTCGCCGCCGTCGAGCATACGCATCAGCTCAATCACCCCTTTACGCGGCACGATCACCGAATGGTTTGGCAGCGAGTCGCCAATCGGCATGGAACAGACCGCCAGACGGTGGCCGTCGGTCGCCACGGTACGCAGCTCTTCACCTTCGGTTTCGAACAGCATGCCGTTTAAGTAGTAACGAACGTCCTGATGCGCCATGGAGAACTGGGTGGCTTCAATCAGACGCTTCATCGTCGCCTGCGGCAGGGTGAATTCCACTTCGCTCTGCCAGTCGTCCAGGTTCGGGAAGTCCGCTGCAGGCAGCGTGGAGAGCGAGAAACGGCTGCGGCCAGAGCGCACCAGCATACGGTCGCCTTCCAGCTGCACGGCGATTTCAGCGCCTTCCGGCAGCCCGCGGCAGATATCAAAGAATTTACGTGCCGGAACCGTGGTCGCGCCCGCGTCGTGCGGCTGCGTCAGCGTAACGCGCGCGATCATTTCCATTTCCAGATCTGTACCGGTCAGCGACAGCGTACCGTCCGCGACCTGAAGCAGCAGGTTTCCGAGAATAGGCAGCGTTGGGCGGCCGCCTAATGGGCCACTCACCTGTTGCAGCGGTTTTAATAAATGTTCACGTTCAACGGTAAATTTCATAGCGTCACGATGATAATGTTCTGATTAGATTGGAAAAATCTTCTTTTATGTCGTGGCTTTCTTCGCGTAACTGCTCAATCTTGCGACAGGCGTGCAGCACGGTCGTATGGTCACGGCCACCAAACGCATCCCCGATTTCCGGCAGACTGTGGTTGGTTAACTCCTTTGCCAGCGCCATCGCCATCTGACGCGGGCGCGCCACCGAGCGGGAACGACGTTTAGACAGTAAATCTGCCACTTTGATCTTGTAGTACTCAGCCACCGTCTTTTGAATATTGTCGATAGTGACCAGTTTTTCCTGCAATGCCAGCAAATCACGCAGCGCTTCACGCACAAAATCGATGGTGATCGCACGACCGGTAAAGTTGGCATTGGCGATAACGCGGTTCAGTGCCCCTTCCAGCTCACGCACGTTGGAGCGCAGACGCTTGGCAATGAAGAACGCCACTTCACCCGGCAGGCGAATGTCGTTTTCATCGGCTTTCTTCATCAGGATCGCGACGCGGGTTTCCAGCTCCGGCGGCTCGATCGCCACGGTCAGGCCCCAGCCGAAGCGGGATTTCAGACGATCTTCAACGCCGTTGATCTCTTTTGGATAACGATCCGAGGTCAAAATGATCTGCTGATTGCCTTCCAGCAGGGCATTGAAGGTGTGGAAAAATTCTTCCTGCGATCGTTCTTTATTGGCAAAGAACTGAATGTCATCGATCAGCAGCGCGTCAACGGAACGGTAGTAGCGTTTAAACTCTTCGATCGCATTGTTTTGCAGGGCTTTTACCATGTCCTGAACGAAGCGTTCGGAGTGCATATACACCACTTTGGCATTGGGCTTGCGCGCCATAATGCCGTTGCCAACCGCGTGCAGCAGGTGCGTTTTACCGAGACCCGTGCCGCCATACAGGAACAGCGGGTTGTAGGCCCCACCGGGGTTATCAGCAACCTGGCGAGCCGCCGCGCGCGCCAGCTGGTTCGACTTACCTTCAACGAAGTTATCGAACGTGTGTTTGACGTTTACGTTAGAGCGGTAGGTTGGCTCAGCCGGTGCAGGAACATTATCCCAACCCTGACGAGCAGGAGCGACGCGAGGGGCCGGCGCGGGTGCGGCCTGAGCAGGCGCAGCCACATTCACGGTTTCACGTACGGTTTGGGTGACCGGCTTTGTGCCCACTTCAAAGCGCAGCTGTGGGGCATCTGACCCGCAGAAATCGTTCAGCAGTCCATTGATGTTATTAAGGTACTTGTCCCTTACCCAATCGAGCACAAAACGGTTTGGCGCGTACAAAGCCAGCGTGTTATCGCTCAGTTCCGCCTGCAACGGGCGGATCCACATACTGAATTCTGTGGCTGGTAACTCATCCTGCAATCGGGCAAGACACTGCTGCCAAAGCGAAAGTGACACGGCGGACTCCACTCGAACAATAAAAGAAAACTATTGAATATTCATGATTGTTGGCGCACATCGGCATGACCCTGTGTAAAGGGGGACGTGCGAATTGCTATCTGCAATTTATCCTGACCAGGATCCTGGGATCCCGATCGGGACCGCGGATCATAGCCTAAACTGAGCCAGAGATCTTCTGTTTCTCACAGATTCTTCCCGATTTATCCACAGGAAGATCAGAAACCGGTTAAGTGTAAACGATCCTGGCGCGAGTGCCCCACGATTTAGCCCGCATATTGGAAAAATTAATGAGCACAGCCAATTTATTGCTTAAATGATCTAACGAAGATCCGGGACGATCCTTGCGCTTTATCGGTGAGCCCGTATAATCCTCGACCCGGCGCGTGATGCTCATCTTCCTGCGTCGTCCGTTGCTCATTTTCCACGCGAAAACGTGCGGAAATACGCGGGAAATAAGGAAAGAGAATTGACTCCGGAGTGTACAATTATTACAATCCGGCCTCTTTAATCACCCACGCTGAGGCGTTAGTCGTTCGAAACTCGTTCGGGTATACGCAAAAGTCAGTGAATTTATTCAAGTTTAGGTAGAAATCGCCATGAAACGCACTTTTCAACCGTCTGTACTGAAGCGCAACCGTTCTCACGGCTTCCGTGCTCGTATGGCTACTAAAAATGGTCGTCAGGTTCTGGCACGTCGTCGTGCTAAAGGCCGCGCTCGTCTGACCGTTTCCAAGTAATAAAGCTAACCCCTGAGTGGTTAAGCTAGCATTTCCCAGGGAGTTACGTTTGTTAACTCCCGCTCATTTCACTTTCGTCTTCCAGCAGCCACAACGGGCTGGCACGCCGCAAATCACCATCCTCGGCCGCCAAAATTCGCTGGGGCATCCCCGCATCGGTCTCACAGTCGCCAAGAAAAATGTTAAGCGTGCGCATGAACGCAATCGGATTAAACGTCTGACGCGTGAAAGCTTCCGTTTACGTCAGCACGAACTGCCTTCAATGGATTTCGTGGTGGTGGCGAAGAAAGGGGTTGCCGACCTCGATAACCGTGCTCTCTCGGAAGCGTTGGAAAAATTATGGCGCCGCCACTGTCGCCTGGCTCCCGGGTCCTGATAGCCCTCATTCGGGTCTATCAACGCCTGATTAGTCCGCTACTCGGGCCGCACTGCCGTTTCACACCAACATGCTCAAGCTACGGAATTGAGGCATTGCGCAGGTTTGGAGTGATAAAAGGCAGTTGGTTGACGGTGAAACGCGTATTAAAATGCCACCCTTTACACCCCGGTGGAGACGACCCCGTCCCCCCAGGACCCTTTGATACCAGAGAACACTAACGATGGATTCGCAACGCAATCTTCTTATCATCGCTTTGTTGTTCGTGTCTTTCATGATCTGGCAGGCATGGGAGCAGGATAAAAATCCTCAACCCCAGCAGCAGACCACGCAGACTACGACCACCGCAGCGGGTAGCGCCGCCGACCAGGGCGTACCGGCCAGTGGCCAGGGGAAACAGATTACGGTTAAGACCGATGTGCTTGAGCTGACAATCAACACCCGTGGTGGTGATGTTGAGCAGGCGCTGCTGTTGACCTACCCGAAAGAGCTGAAGTCTAACGAACCGTTCCAGTTACTGGAAACCACGCCTGAGTTTATCTACCAGGCGCAGAGCGGCCTGACCGGTCGTGACGGCCCGGATAACCCGGCTAACGGTGCGCGTCCACTGTATAACGTCGAGAACGACACCTTTGTGCTGGCTGATGGCCAGAACGAACTCGTTATCCCGATGACCTATACCGACGCCGCAGGCAACACCTTCACCAAAACCTTCACCCTGAAGCGCGGTGAGTATGCGGTGAACGTGGGCTACAGCGTTCAGAACGCCAGTGCGAAACCGCTGGAGCTGTCGACCTTTGGCCAGCTGAAGCAGTCCATCAATCTGCCGTCTCACCGTGACACCGGAAGCAGCAACTTTGCGCTGCACACCTTCCGTGGCGCGGCGTACTCCACGCCTGACGCGAAGTACGAGAAATACAAATTCGACACCATTGCCGATAACGAAAACCTGAACGTCAGCGCTAAAGGCGGTTGGGTGGCGATGCTGCAGCAGTATTTCGCGACGGCGTGGGTGCCAAATAACGACGGTACCAACAACTTCTATACCGCGAACCTGGGTAACGGCCTTGCAGCCATCGGCTACAAATCTCAGCCGGTTCTGGTACAGCCGGGTCAAACCGGTAAGCTGGCCAGCACCCTGTGGGTTGGCCCGGAAATTCAGGACAAAATGGCCGCTGTTGCGCCGCACCTGGATCTGACCGTGGATTACGGTTGGTTGTGGTTCATCTCTCAGCCGCTGTTTAAGCTGCTGAAGTTCATCCACAGCTTCCTGGGTAACTGGGGCTTCTCCATCATCGTTATCACCTTCATCGTTCGTGGCATCATGTATCCGCTGACTAAAGCGCAGTACACCTCCATGGCGAAGATGCGCATGCTGCAGCCGAAGATTCAGGCAATGCGTGAGCGTCTGGGCGATGACAAACAGCGTCAGAGCCAGGAAATGATGGCCCTGTACAAAGCAGAGAAAGTGAACCCACTGGGTGGTTGCTTCCCGCTGCTGATTCAGATGCCAATCTTCCTTGCGCTGTACTACATGCTGATGGGTTCCGTTGAGCTGCGCCACGCGCCGTTCGCACTCTGGATCCATGACCTGTCCGCACAGGACCCATACTACATCCTGCCGATCCTGATGGGCGTGACGATGTTCTTCATCCAGAAGATGTCGCCGACCACCGTGACCGACCCGATGCAGCAGAAGATCATGACCTTTATGCCGGTCATCTTTACCGTGTTCTTCCTGTGGTTCCCGTCAGGTCTGGTGCTGTACTATATCGTCAGCAACCTGGTGACCATCATCCAGCAGCAGCTGATTTACCGTGGTCTGGAAAAACGTGGCCTGCATAGCCGCGAAAAGAAAAAGTCCTGATCCGATAAGTTAACGCTAAAATAAGGGCGGTCGATTGACCGCCTTTTTTATTTGTATTGAACGAGAGCAACCATGAGCCATAACGACACTATCGTCGCCCAGGCAACCCCACCGGGACGCGGTGGTGTAGGCATTCTGCGAATCTCCGGCCTGAAGGCGCGCGAGGTGGCCGAAGCGGTGCTGGGTAAACTGCCAAAGCCGCGCTACGCTGATTACCTGCCGTTTAAAGATGCCGACGGCACGCCGCTGGACCAGGGCATTGCGCTGTGGTTCCCCGGCCCGAACTCCTTTACCGGTGAAGACGTGCTGGAGCTTCAGGGCCACGGCGGCCCGGTCATCCTCGACCTGCTGTTAAAACGTATCCTGACCCTGCCGGGCCTGCGCATTGCCAAGCCGGGCGAGTTCTCCGAGCGTGCCTTCCTCAACGACAAGCTCGACCTGGCGCAGGCTGAGGCCATTGCTGACCTGATCGACGCCAGTTCTGAACAGGCGGCCCGCTCTGCTCTGAACTCGCTGCAGGGCGCATTCTCCGCGCGTGTGAATCACCTTGTGGAAGCACTTACTCACCTTAGGATCTACGTGGAAGCGGCTATCGACTTCCCGGACGAGGAGATCGACTTCCTCTCTGACGGCAAAATCGAAGCCCAGCTCGACCAGGTGATGGCCGATCTCGACGCCGTTCGTGCAGAAGCGCGCCAGGGCAGCCTGCTGCGCGAAGGGATGAAGGTGGTGATTGCCGGACGCCCGAACGCCGGTAAATCGAGCCTGCTGAACGCCCTGGCGGGCCGTGAAGCAGCGATCGTAACCGACATTGCCGGTACCACTCGCGACGTGCTGCGCGAGCACATCCACATCGACGGCATGCCGCTGCACATCATCGATACCGCCGGTCTGCGCGATGCCAGCGACGAGGTTGAGCGCATCGGTATCGAACGCGCCTGGCAGGAGATCGAGCAGGCCGACCGCGTGCTGTTTATGGTGGACGGCACCACGACCGACGCCGTTGACCCGGCAGAGATCTGGCCGGACTTTATTGCCCGTCTGCCGGCCAAACTGCCGATCACCGTGGTGCGTAACAAAGCGGACGTGACCGGCGAAACGCTCGGTATCAGCGATGTGAATGGTCACTCACTGATCCGCCTGTCGGCGCGGACCGGTGAAGGCGTGGATGACCTGCGTAACCATCTCAAGCAGAGCATGGGCTTTGATACCAGCATGGAAGGCGGCTTCCTGGCGCGTCGCCGTCACCTGCAGGCGCTGGAAGAGGCGGCACGCCATCTTGACCAGGGCAAAGCGCAGCTGATTGGCGCGTGGGCAGGTGAACTGCTGGCGGAAGAGCTGCGTCTGGCGCAGCAGAATCTGAGCGAGATCACCGGGGAGTTTACGTCGGACGATCTGCTGGGACGGATCTTCTCGAGCTTCTGTATTGGTAAGTAATCACTTATCGGGGGTGTTCAATATCTACAGGCGACTTATGATAATCACGTATTCATAAGTCACCTGTAGTTATATTAACCGCGATGAATTATGGCGTTGTTCAAGGAATTAATCACATCGTCAATATATTGTTTATCTTGACTGGTCAGTGCCTGTGACTCTCCAGAGGAACTATTCAGGTAAACAATATAATCAGGCTTGATTGCTTTAAACCATGCAATAGCAACCACCACAATGACCACACCAATTGCTTTCGTCAATAAAGATGCGGCGATGAATACCATTGCGATACCAATCAGTACCAAAATGATTGGTCCAACCTTTGAAGGATCTGTTTGACCACGTTTAACTGATGTCACACCATTCATTGCATATGTTGTTGAACCTACAATAAACCTTGCATTAGTAATGCTAACATTCCCATTTCTGTAAAACTCGGTTTCTTCCATTTTTATGTCCTCGAGGCTGAGCTGTTTGTAGTAAAAAGATGTTTTCTTTAGTTATCGGTTTCAGAACAGAATTATTTAATAATTTATATAAAATTTGCAATGGGTCGATTATCTATATCTCCTACCAAAAAAGGAGATATTCATTAATTAAAATACTACTGTTGCAAAATAACTGAAACAGACAATTTCATAGCCTTGTCTCCCTGTTAATCCGAAGTATCTTCTCGCAAAAGTTAGATACATAAAACAGTGAGAGATTGGTTTTCCTCTCAGGAAATCACCATTGTCCAAATGGCAACTCGCCTAATCCCTTTTCCCCCCCTATCCTGCATGCCTGCATCTATGGGGGGTTTATGGCGCGTTTTCTGTTTTGTAGTTTCGCATTAGTTCTGCTTTATCCGTCCGGCATTGATATGTATCTGGTGGGATTACCGCATATCGCCCGCGATCTGGGCGCCAGCGAAGCGCAGCTGCATATTGCGTTTTCGGCCTACCTCGCGGGGATGGCATCGTCGATGGTCTTTGCCGGGAAGATTGCGGATAAAGCAGGCCGTCATCCTGTCGCAATCGCCGGTGCCATCGTTTTTGCCCTGGCGTCGCTTCTCTGCTCACAGGCGCAAAACAGCACCGTGTTTCTGGCCGGGCGCTTTATCCAGGGCATCGGTGCGGGCGGTTGCTACGTGGTGGCGTTTGCCATTTTGCGCGACACCTTAAGCGCCCAGCGTCGCGCCAAAGTGCTGTCGATGCTGAACGGCATTACCTGCATCATCCCGGTGCTGGCCCCGGTCGTGGGCTATCTGATCATGCTGAAATTCCCGTGGCAGAGCCTGTTCTGGACCATGGCGGCGATGGGCGCGCTGGTGTTTGTCCTGTCGATTGCCGTGCTGAAAGAGACCCACCCGGGCTCGCAGAATACCGGCCATACCGCGACCATTCACCCGGCAGAGAAGCTTCTCAACCGCTTTTTCCTCAGCCGTCTGACCGTGACCACGTTAAGCGTGGCGGTGATCCTGACCTATGTAAACGTTTCCCCGGTGTTGCTGATGGAGACCATGGGCTTCGATCGCGGTGAGTATTCAACGGTGATGGCTTTAACCGCGATGGTCAGTATGGCTGTGTCGTTCTCTACCCCGTTTGCGCTGAATATCTTTCGCCAGCGCACGCTGATGCTGACCTCACAGGTTTTATTCCTTGCCGCAGGCGCGATCCTAGCGACCACCAGCTCACATGCGGTGATGCTGGTGGGCATTACGCTCATTTGCGCCGGGTTCTCGGTTGGCTTTGGCGTGGCGATGAGCCAGGCGCTTGGTCCCTTCTCGCTGCGGGCAGGCGTGGCGAGTTCGGTGCTCGGGATCGCGCAGGTCTGCGGCTCGTCGCTGTGGATTTGGCTGGCAGCCGTAGTTGGCCTGAACGCGCTGAATATGCTGATCGGGGTTCTGATTGGCTGTAGCATAGTCTGCATTACCTTACTTATGGTCATCCAGCCCGCGGCGCACTATGAAGAAGCCCATCAGCAGTCTCGATCTTAACCTGTTGCTGTGCCTGCAGCTTTTGCTGCAGGAGCGCAGCGTTACCAAAGCGGCGAAGCGGATGAACGTGACGCCGTCGGCGGTGAGTAAATCACTGGCCAAGCTGCGTGACTGGTTTGACGACCCGCTGTTTGTCAAAACGCCGCTAGGGCTGCTGCCGACGCCGCTGACGGTGAGCCTGGAGCAGGATCTGGCTGACTGGATGCAAATCGGCAACCAGATCCTCGATAAATTCCATCATGATTCTCCGGGCGGGCTGACGTTCGTGCTGGCCGCGGAAACGCCGCTGATGCTGATCCGCTTCAATACCCTGCTGGAGCAGGTGAACCAGCGCTATCCGCAGGCGACGGTGAAAATGCGCCAGTGGGATTACGACTCGCTGGACGCGATTACGCGTGGCGAGGTGGATTTGGGCTTCACCGGGCGTGAAACGCATCCGCGATCCCGCGAGCTGCTTAAGCTGATGCCGTGGTTTATCGACTACGAAATCCTGTTCAGCGACCGCCCCTGCGTCTATCTGCGCGAGGATCATCCGGCGCTTCAGCAAGAATGGAATCTGGAGACCTTCCTGCGCTATCCCCACATCAGCATCTTCTGGGAACGCAGCGATACCTGGGCGCTTGATGAGGTGTTAAAGGAGATGGGACGCGATCGCACTATCGCCATGAGCCTGCCGGGCTTCGAACAGGCGATGTTTATGGCGGCGCAGCCCGGCCATCACTATATCGCCACCGCCCCGCACTACTGTCATCACTACAATGAACTCCACCAGCGTAAGCTGATCGCGCTTCCGATCCCCATTGATGAGGAGCAGGCGGATAAATTGACCGTGCCCTTCACGCTGATCTGGCATAAACGGAACAGCCATAATCCCAAAATTCTCTGGCTGCGGGAGACCATCAAGGCGCTGTACGGTGCGAGCGATCCAATTTTTGCCTAAGAAAATGTAAAGTTCGGTCCTAAGGCTTCTCTTACTTCCATTTACTGATTAAAACAGGAGGCAAGTTAAGCGATAATCATGTAACCGTTTAACCGATTACGACCATTATCAAGGAGCGAAAAATGGCTACGCACTTTGCAAGAGGGATACTTACAGAAGGACGTCTCGTATCGGCAAGAATTTCTTCAGCCTGTCACCGTGAAGCACTCACTCTTCCGGAGCATCGCAGGTCGCGGTTTTTAGCGTCCCGAGCGCTTCTCGCAGAACTGATGTTTATGCTGTACGGCACCAGCGAGCTGCCGGACATCATTACCCAGCCAGAAGGCCGCCCGGTCTTTGCCGACCCGGATCTCCCTCGTTTTTCCATTGCCTACACGGGCAATATCATTGGGGTCGCGCTGACCACCGAAGGGGACTGTGGGCTCGATATGGAGCTTCAGCGCGCGACGCGCAGCTTCCACGGTGGTAACGCGCATGAAGACTATCCGCTCTCCAGCAATGAGAAGCTGTGGGTACGCAACCAGAACGATCCTGTTGAAGCCAGAGCCCAGCTCATTACCCTGCGCCAGAGCATTCGCAAGCTCTGCGGATGCGCCTCAGACGACGCCAGCCTGCTGCAGCTGTTGCCTGGTTCCGGACGTCTGCGCGCCGCCCAGGCCACGCTGGTAGAAGCGCTCTGCGACGCGGAGGATGTGCTCATCTGGTCCATCGCGGTGACCCCCGCCATCGAACGCATGAAAATCTGGGAATTTGACAGTCAACAGGGATGGCGTAGCCTTCCTGATGTGCCCGAGCGCGCCAACGAGCCCGCCGCACGTCTGATGCGATTAACCAGTTTACCGGCAGAAAAAGCATTCACCCTTAGCTGATCCAATCAGGGTCATCATGATGAAACAGGAGTAATCATGTCTGATACGTTGAAAGTTGTTACGTTACTGGGAAGCCTGCGCAAAGGTTCATTTAACGGGATGGTAGCCCGCACGCTGCCACAGCTGGCACCTGCAGGTATGGAAATTAGCGCCCTGCCGTCTATTGGCGATATTCCGCTTTATGATGCTGACGTACAGCAGGAAGAAGGGTTCCCGCAGAGCGTTGAAGCGCTGGCAGAGCAGATTCGCCAGGCTGACGGCGTGGTCATCGTCACGCCAGAGTACAACTACTCTGTACCCGGTGGTCTGAAGAATGCCATCGACTGGCTGTCCCGTTTACCTGAGCAGCCGCTGTCAGGCAAACCGGTGTTGATCCAGACCAGCTCCATGGGCGCGATTGGCGGCGCGCGCTGCCAGTATCACCTGCGTCAGATCCTGGTCTTCCTCGATGCGATGGTGATGAACAAGCCGGAATTTATGGGCGGAGTGATTCAGAACAAGGTCGACCCACAAACGGGTGAGGTGGTGGATCAGAGCACGCGCGACCATCTCTCTGGCCAGCTGACGGCGTTCGGGGATTACATTAAGCGGGTTAAAGCCTGATAAAAAAGCCCGGTGGCGCTAGCGCTTACCGGGCCTACACTCGTCAGTAGGTCAGGTAAGCGAAGCGCCACCTGACACCACAAACCGCACCTTAGTGCGCGTCAATAAACACAATCTTCAGTACAAACAGCAGCGCCACAACGATGACGCACGGGCTGAGGTCGCGGAAGCGGCCGGTACCGATCTTCATTACGCAGTAAGAGATAAAGCCCAGCGCGATACCTTCGGTAATCGAGAAGCTGAACGGCATCATCACGGCGGTAATAAACGCCGGCACCGCTTCGGTTAAATCATCCCACTTCACGCGAGACAGGCTGGAGGTCATCAGCACACCCACGTAGATCAGCGCACCCGCTGCAGCGTACGGAGGCACCATGCCCGCCAGCGGCGAGAGGAAGATCACCAGCAGGAACAGAATACCCACCACAACCGCCGTCAGGCCGGTACGGCCGCCCACGGAGACGCCGGAAGAGGATTCAATGTAAGCGGTCACAGACGAGGTCCCGATAAATGAGCCGGTCACAGAGGAGATACTGTCCACAAACAGCGCCTGCTTCATGCGCGGGAATTTGCCTTTCTCATCTGCCAGACCCGCTTTGTCGGTCACGCCGATCAGCGTACCGGAGGAGTCGAAGAGATTCACCAGCATGAAGGAGAAAATCACGCCCGCCAGGCCCAGGTTCAGGGAACCCGCCAGATCAACATGGCCAACAACGGTAGAGACGCTCGGTGGCGCGGAAACGATGCCGTTATAGTGAACGTCGCCCAGCATCCAGCCCAGCAGCGTGGTCACCACGATGGAGACCAGCACCGCCGCATGAATATTGCGGGAAGCCAGGATAGCGATGATAAAGAAGCCCAGCACGCCCAGCAGCACGTTATGCGAGGTCAGGTGACCGATGCTCACCAGCGTATCCGGGTTCGCCACGATCACGCCGGCGTTTTTCAGCCCCATCATCCCGATAAACAGACCGATACCGCTGGTGATGCCCACGCGCAGGCTCACGGGAATGTTCGCAATCATCCAGTAACGCACGCGGAAAATGGTCAGCAGCAGCAGGCCAACCGCGCCCCAGAAGATGGCGCCCATACCCACCTGCCACGGCAGCCCCATCGCCTGAACCACCACGAAGGCAAAGAACGCATTCAGACCCATCGCCGGGGCCAGCGCGACCGGCAGGTTAGCGAACACACCCATCAGAATGCTGCCGAGGGCCGCGATCAGACAGGTAGTCACGAAGACGGCGCTGGTATCCATGCCAGCAACGCCCAGAATTTGAGGGTTAACAAAAACGATATAGACCATCGTCAGGAAGGTGGTGAAACCGGCGATCACTTCGGTGCGTGCCGTCGTGCCGTGCTCGCGCAGTTTAAACACGCGCTCAAGCAGACCCTGACCAGATGTCTGGGTAGTGTGTTGTTGACTCATCATCAATTTCCGAACAAGGAGGGAAAATTCGTCGCTATCCTATACCAAAATGCGACAATAGTGGCGGTTACGTGATACTTTTTTCATTGAATTTGCTTATACGGCAACGATTGCGTTCCGGTGAACTGCCGTACGTAAACGTTAAACTGGTTAAAAGGGAAAGGCATGTCCGGAATTGAAGCGGTATTTTTCGACTGCGACGGTACGCTGGTCGACAGTGAGGTCATTTGTTCCCGCGCGTATGTCGCCATGTTCCAGGAATTTGGCATTACGCTGGAACTCGACGAGGTGTTTAAGCGCTTTAAGGGCGTGAAGCTCTACGAGATCATCGACATCATTAACGAAGAACACGGCGTCGTCCTGGAGAAGGCGGCTCTGGAACCGGTGTACCGCGCCGAGGTTGCTCGCCTGTTCGATTCGGAGCTGGAGGTGATTCCGGGCGCAAACGCGCTGCTGGATGCCATGACGGTGCCGATCTGCGTGGTCTCCAACGGGCCGGTCAGCAAAATGCAGCACTCGCTCGGCAAGCTTGAGATGCTGCACCACTTCCCGGAAAAACTGTTCAGCGGCTACGATATCCAGCGCTGGAAGCCGGACCCGGCACTGATGTTCCATGCGGCAAAGGCGATGAACGTTAACGTAGAGCACTGCATTCTGGTGGATGACTCGTCTGCGGGCGCGCAGTCGGGGATTGATGCGGGGATGGAGGTGTTTTACTTCTGCGCCGACCCGCACAACAAGCCGATCGTTCATCCAAAAGTCACGACCTTCACCGATCTGGCGCAGCTACCCGCGCTGTGGAAGGCGCGCGGGTGGAATATTACGTGCTAAGCAGACCCTCCCGGCAGGGAGGGCGACAGGTTTATCTGAAGAGCTTTTGAACAAACTCAGCATAGGCCGGACGCCAGACGTCCATTTCGTGATTCAGACCGGGGTACATTTTATAGTCGAATTTGATGCCCTGCTTTTCCAGCTCCGCTTTCAGACCGGCGATATCTTTGCCTGTTACCGAATCGCGCTCTCCCACAACGACGGTGAAATTATGCAGCTGCCGGTTAATGGCCTCCGGCTGCTTAAAGCGTGCAGCCACGCCTTCGTCAGGCACGGTTGTCGTGGTAACGCCGCTGAACGTTCCCAGCCAGCCGAAGCTCTCCAGATGATTCATCCCGGAGACCAGCGCCTGATAACCGCCCTGTGACAATCCCGCCAGCGCCCGGCCTGCCGCATCTTTACGCACGTTGAAGCGGGTATCCACCAGCGGAATAATCTCGCTCATCAGTTCACGGTCTGCGGCTTTCGCATTGAGCGGATAGAAAGACTTCCGTCGTTCTGCCGGTGGGAAGTTCTCGGGGATGGCCTCAGTGCTCTCCGTCTCGGTGTCGGGTACCACCACCAGCATCGGTTTGATTTTCCCTTCGGCCATCAGGTTATCCATGATTTGCGGCAAACGGCCCTGGTCGATTGCCGAGAGTCCTGTATCGCCAAAACCATGGTAGAAGTAGAGCACCGGTAAGGGTTCCCCTGTGCCGTTGTAGCCAGGGGGAGTCCATACATAGACGCGGCGCTCTGACTTGAGTGACGGCGAGTGCCAGGTCAAGGTCGTCAGATCGCCATGCGGTACAGGACGATCGTCGAGAATACTGCCCGGAACCAGAATCAGGCTGGTGTTCACCTGCCGCTGGGGTTTTTGATAGCGGCTTCCCGTGTCAACTGAACGGAAACCATCGATGTCGAAATAATATTCGTAGAGATTCGGGGCCATCGGCTCGCTTTTCCATGACCAGACGCCATTTTTCTCTTTCGTCATATCATGGGAAACCTGGCTTTCAGGCATTGACCCCGTCACCACGGAGACTCGCGTTGCGCCGGGTGCAAACAGGCGAAACGTAATGCTTTTATCCGCATTAACCTGGGTCACATAGTGGCTGACCGGGGTAGTCTGGTCAGGTGTGACCGGCAACGGTGCGGCAATCACGTCTGTTCCAGTACCGATCCCGATGCTGATGGCCATCGCCAGGCACGCTAATGAATTTTTCATATACCATCCTTTGCTGTTTTTTCGTCTCACGTTAGCGCGTTTCGAACGTCAGGCAACGGATGAAGGGGAAAATTGTGATTACACTAGAAATAACAACGCCGGTGAGTACCGGCGTTGTTATCAGATGACAGGATTACTCTTTCGGATCTTTACCCGCCAGCAGCTTGTCCAGCTCGTCGCCGCCCACGTGACGGAAGTCCTGACCCTTCACGAAGTAGAAAATGTATTCGCAAATATTCTGGCAGCGGTCACCGATACGCTCGATAGAGCGCGCGCAGAACAGGGCCGTCAGCACGCTCGGGATCGTACGGGAATCTTCCATCATGTAGGTCATCAGCTGGCGCACGATGCCTTCATACTCCTGATCGACCTTCTTGTCTTCACGGTAGATACGCACCGCTTCGTCCAGATCCATCCGCGCAAAGGCATCCAGCACGTCGTGCAGCATCTGCACGGTGTGGCGGCCCAGTGACTCGAGGCTCACCAGCAGCGGCTGATGCTGCTGCGAAAACTTCTCCAGCGCGGTGCGGCAGATTTTATCGGCGACGTCACCAATACGTTCCAGCTCGGCGATGGTTTTGATGATCGCCATCACCAGACGCAGGTCGCTCGCCGTCGGCTGACGTTTCGCGATAATGCGCACGCAGGCTTCGTCGATAGCCACTTCCATCATGTTGACGTTTTTATCGCCTTCAATGACGCGCTTCGCCAGCTCGCTGTCCTGGTTGTGCATCGCCGTAATCGCATCAGAAAGCTGCTGCTCGACCATGCCGCCCATGGTCATCACCTGGGTGCGAATGCTTTCCAGCTCTGCGTTGAACTGGCCGGAAATGTGTTTATTAAGATTGAGGTTGTCCATGGTTTCTCCACATGCACTAAGGCAAATCAACCGTAGCGGCCAGTAATATAATCTTCGGTTTGTTTCTTCGCGGGCTTAGTGAACAGATCGTCCGTGTTACTGAACTCAATCAATTCACCCAGGTACATAAACGCCGTGTGATCGGAGCAACGCGCAGCCTGCTGCATGTTGTGGGTCACGATAACCACGGTGTAATCCTGCTTCAGCTCGGTGATCAGTTCTTCAATACGACCGGTTGAAATCGGGTCCAGCGCTGAACACGGCTCATCCAGCAGCAACACTTCCGGGCGAATCGCAATACCGCGCGCAATGCACAGACGCTGCTGCTGACCACCTGAGAGAGAGTACCCGCTCTGGTGCAACTTATCTTTGGTTTCGTTCCATAATGCGGCCTTGGTCAAAGCCCACTGCACGCGCTCATCCATATCGGCACGGGAGAGCTTTTCAAACAGACGCACACCAAACGCAATGTTGTCATAAATGGACATCGGGAACGGCGTGGGTTTCTGGAACACCATCCCCACTTTCGCGCGCAGCAGGGCGATATCCTGAGCCTGGGTCAGAATGTTTTCGCCGTCGAGGATGATTTCCCCTTCAGCGCGCTGCTCCGGATAGAGCGAATACATTTTGTTAAAGGTACGCAGCAGCGTGGATTTCCCACAGCCGGACGGACCGATAAATGCCGTGACCTGGTTCTTCGCGATATCCAGGTTGATGTTCTTCAGGGCATGGAATTTGCCGTAGTAGAAGTTCAAATCACGAACCTGAATCTTACCCGGGGCAGTATCAACCATACTCATTGACTCATTTCCTCATTCGGCGCCGCGAGCTGCCGCGCCGTAAAAAATTAACCGTGTTTCTTCTTCGCGAAAATGACGCGCGCCAGAATGTTCAGCAACAGTACGCAAAGGGTAATGATCAGCACCCCGGCCCAGGCCAGCTGCTGCCATTCCGCGAAGGGGCTCATCGCAAATTTAAAGATCGTCACCGGCAGGTTGGCGATCGGCTGCATCATGTCCGTGCTCCAGAACTGGTTGGAGAGGGACGTAAACAGCAGCGGTGCCGTTTCACCCGCAATACGCGCCACCGCCAGCAGGATACCGGTCATGATCCCGGAGACCGACGCCTTCAGCGTAATCGCAGAGATCATCTTCCATTTTGGCGTACCCAGCGCGTAAGCCGCTTCACGCAGGCTGTCCGGCACCAGTTTTAGCATGTTCTCGGTGGTTCGAATCACAATCGGCACCTGCAGCAGCGCCAGCGCAATCACACCCGCCCAGCCGGAGAAGTGTTCCATCTGCGCCACCACCACGGTGTAAACGAACAGACCCACGACGATAGACGGGGCTGACAGCAAAATGTCGTTAATGAAACGAATCACTTCCGCCAGAAAGGATTTACGACCGTATTCCGCCAGGTAGATGCCCGCCATGATGCCCAGCGGCGTGCCGAAGACCGTGGCCCAGAGGATCAGCAATCCGCTGCCCGCCAGGGCATTCGCCAGGCCACCACCCGCCGTGTTCGGCGGCGGCGTCATTTCGGTGAACAGCGAGAGTGACATTCCGTCAATCCCGCGAACGACCGTTGAGAAGAGGATCCAGACAAGCCAGAACAGACCGAATGCCATCGTCGCCATAGAGAGCGTCAGGGCAATGCGGTTTTTCATGCGGCGTCTGGCCTGCATTTTGCGGCGGGATTCCGCCAGTTCAGCAGTTGCTTGCATTTCGAGAGTGGCCATTAGCGTGCTCCCTCATTTTTAGCGAGACGCATAATCATCAGCTTGGAAATCGCCAGAACAATGAAGGTAATAACGAACAGAATCAGACCCAGCTCCATCAGCGCCGCGACGTGCAGACCTGATTCCGCTTCCGCAAACTCATTCGCCAGCGCAGAGGTAATACTGTTACCCGGCATATAAAGCGACGCGCTGTCGAGCTGATAGGTGTTACCGATGATGAAGGTGACCGCCATGGTTTCACCCAGCGCACGACCTAAGCCCAGCATCACGCCCCCGATCACCCCATTTTTGGTGAACGGAAGAACAATGCGCCAGATCACTTCCCAGGTGGTGCAGCCGATACCGTAGGCCGACTCTTTCATCATCACCGGCGTTTGTTCGAACACATCGCGCATCACCGCCGCAATGTACGGAATAATCATGATGGCGAGGATCACACCCGCCGCCAGAATGCCGATACCGAAAGCCGGGCCAGAGAACAGGGCCCCCACAAACGGAATGGCAGAGAGGACGTTACCCACCGGTTCCTGGAAGTACGTGGCGAACAGCGGCGCAAAGATAAACAGGCCCCACATGCCGTAGACGATACTTGGGATGGCCGCCAGCAGTTCGATGGCGATACCCAATGGGCGACGCAGCCAGCCCGGCGCCAGCTCCGTCAGGAACAGGGCGATACCGAAACTTACCGGAACCGCAATCAGCAGGGCGATGAACGAGGTCACCAGCGTGCCGTAAATCGGCACCAGTGCACCGTAGATATCGTTCGGCGCATCCCACTCTTTACTCCACAGGAAGGAGAAACCGAATTTCTGGATGCTCGGCCAGGAGGAGAAAATCAGAGACACGATAATGCCGCCCAGCAGCAATAGCACAATCAGCGCAGCCAGTTTGACCAGCGCGCTGAAAATCATGTCACCTTTTTTACCCGGAGGGTTAAATGCAGGCTTGGTTGCAGCCATAAATTACTCTTCTGTTTGAGACGTTTTTACGAATATGCCCGGTGGCGCTGACGCTTACCGGGCCTACAGAGTAAACCGTAGGGCGGGTAAGCGCAGCGCCACCCGCCATCTTCGTTAAATATATCCTGTTAGTACAGCGCTTTACCGCTGCTGTCTTTCACGTTGGTTTTCCATGCAGCGCGAATCTGCTCAACCACGTTGTCTGGCAGGGTAGCGTAATCCAGAGCGTTAGCCTGTTTGCCGCCGTTTTTGTATGCCCAGTCGAAGAACTTCAGCACTTCAGCGCCCTGTTCAGGTTTCTTCTGCTCTTTGTGCACCAGGATGAAGGTGGTAGAGGTGATTGGCCACGCCCCTTCGCCCTTCTGGTTAGTCAGATCCTGCGCGAAGGATTTGCTCCAGTCAGCGCCTTTGGCGGCGTTAGCAAAGTTCTCTTCGGTCGGGCTAACCGGTTTGCCGTCGGCAGACACCAGTTTGGTGTAGGACAGGTTGTTCTGCTTCGCGTACGCATACTCTACGTAGCCGATGGAGCCAGGCAAACGCTGTACGAACGCGGCGATACCGTCGTTACCTTTACCGCCCAGACCGGTAGGCCAGTTAACGGTAGAGCCGGAGCCGACTTTAGATTTCCACTCTTCGTTCACTTTCGCCAGGTAGCTGGTGAACACGAAAGAGGTACCAGAACCATCCGCGCGGCGAACCACGGCGATGTTCTGAGAAGGCAGCTTCAGGCCTGGGTTGAGTTTGGCGATCGCTTCGTCATCCCATTTTTTGATTTTGCCCAGGTAGATGTCACCCAGGGTTTTGCCGTCCAGCACCAGCTCACCCGACTTCACGCCCGGCAGGTTGATCGCCAGAACCACGCCACCGATCACGGTAGGGAACTGGAACAGGCCTTCCTGAGCCAGTTTGTCATCAGACAGCGGAGCATCTGATGCGCCGAAATCAACCGTGTTCGCGGTAATTTGTTTTACGCCACCGGAGGAGCCGATACCCTGATAGTTAACCTTGTTACCGGTTTCTTTCTGGTAGGTATCCGCCCATTTGGCATACACCGGCGCAGGGAAGGTTGCACCAGCGCCAGTCAGGCTTGCTTCTGCAAATACAGAGAACGCGCTCAGAGATAAGGTCGCGGCGACAACAGTTGCGACAGTGGTACGCATAACTTTCATAATGTCTCCTGCAAGATTTTCGTAAATCGTTGTTTAGTGGCTACGATGAGCAAAATAGGACAAACAGGTGACAGATAAATGTACGAATTATGACAGTTTTATGACAATGCAGGTGCTAAAAATAAGTCACTGATAATAAATGATATTTATTCAGGATGGCGTCATAGAGTTGTCATACAGAAAGGGATAAGCCTGGTACAAAAGGGGGAAAATGACAACGGCTGTCATAAACAGCCGTCGGGTGATTAATGTTCAATTTCCAGCGTGACCGTCGCGTACGCTTCAAACGTTCCAGGTTTTGGCTGAGCCCCCGTTGCGCTTGCAGGCGCAGCGGAAAAGGTAAGCGAATTGTTTTCGGCGCCGTTATTGTTTTCGCCCCTATCCATGTCCATCCTGCCGCCGTTGACGCTGACCAGACGATCCCACTTGTCGTATACCACAATGCCTACATCATCATTGCCGTTGACTTTCATCATCGTGGCATCGGCGTCAACAGGGTCTCCATGGAAAGTGGAGTAGACAATATTCTCATCCAGCATGCCTGTGCACTGTACCTGAATCGTCTTTTTTACCTTGTGACTCGTCACGGCGGTGCCTTTGGTAGCGGAAAATTCCGGGGCCGGGATTTTGCCAAAATCTATCTCAAGCGTCTGCCCGGGCGCTATCTCGCAGTTTTGCGGCACGACGATATCGCCAGCGATTTTGATCTCTGCCATTTTTTCGGTGCTGGAGGTCGAGGAGGCCGCATCCAGCCCTCCATAAAGATCGGCGACTATCGTACCTGGCACACTCACCCGGCCAATAAACGGCTTGTTAATTAAGAATGATATTTTTATTTGTGAACCGGTATTGAGTGTTGGTTCGCTCCCTTCCTCGCCAGGCGCATAACAATAGGAGCTATGAGACATTACGTTTGGTTCTGCACTGAAAGGTACCGGTATATATTCTCTGCCAAGCACAAGTATCGACGTGGCGATGCTGAGGTTGTTATTAAGGGTAAAATAGGTATACCCGTTCTTTACCACATCTTCACTTAACGGCGATCGTGCGGTGTAGTAGATTTGGCGAAAGCCCGTAGAGTAATGCGTAAGACAGTTGCATTGCGCTTTGTAACTCGTAGATGAACTGAGCGTTTCCAGATCCCTGATCTCTGTACCTGCTTTATTTTTATCCGCCGGGATCGACTGCCCGTTCAGATTAAGGTTATAGATATAAGCGCCACCTTCGGAGTGACAAATCCCGTCGCCCGTGGTGTACGCCTTGCATACTGGCGTCATAAATATTATCAACGCGCTTAAAAACAGAGGTGTCCTGAATTTCATCTTATTTCCCTATTGGCATACTGCCGATATTTGTATCAGTTCAACGCCTTCTGGCGGGGTAAAATGGTAGTTAACCGGGCAGGTCACCGTGTTATCTGCACCCCACTTCAGGACAAACGCCCCCTCTTCCGGCATGCCGGACAGATAAAGCTCGCCATTTTCGCCCACAATGCCGGTTACGCTGCCGCGGGGTAAATCAGCCGAGGCCATTGCGCCAAACGGCACCGGTTTGCCACTCTTCTGCCGCACATTGAACAGGACGCGATAGCCCACGTGAGTGACAAACTCCGCCCGTACCACCGCGCCGCGCGTCGGGATAACGCTGAGGATACTGTTGTCGATTTCGACGTTGGCCTTCGCAAAGTAATCGCTGTCGATCTCCACTCTGTTTTCATCGTAGGCATTGAGCTGCGTCTGTACCGTATAGCCGCGCCAGTCCGTCGCCTTACCCGTACCATTCTCCAGCGCCAGGCCGGAAGCTCCCGGGGCTTTAACCAGCGCGACGGTTTCCCCCAGCTCCTGAGAGAAAGTTATGCCATCGCTGTGGGCCAGAATCCCGCCCTTCATGCCATAGTTGAGGCGCTGGTTGTCCTGGGTATAGTCGTAACTGGCGTTTACCGAACCATAGGTGCCGTCATAGCCCACCCCTGCGCTGTTGTTGTAATCTTCGTTATCCGCATCGTAAGACTGCTGAACGTTCCAGGAGAGGTTGTGCGCATCCAGCGCGTTACCGCTCAGCCCCACCTGGTGCATCCCTTTTCCGTGGTTGTTTTGGGTGTACCCATAGTTGACGTAGCTGTCATGCAGCCAGCCTGACAACGGTATGGAGAGAGAGAGCATAAAAATCTGTTCGCTGCCCTGGCTGTCGCTGATGTCAGTGTCGGTGCTATTTTGGGCCGAGGTGAGTGAATCGGTGTAGTTCCAGGAGACGTTCCAGGAAATAGAGCGCCAGCTATTGCTGTAGCCCAGCTGCACCAGCCGCTCGACTTCATTCGTCTTCCAGTACTGCTGGCGGCTAAGGGTAAGATAAATATTTCCCATCCCGTCGCCAAAGGTCTGCGTCCATGTTCCCTCCAGACGGCTACGGCGGTTACCTGTCGTCCAGAAGTCGCTCTCGTTATTCTGCCGGGACGCCCATTCGTTCAGGGTGTAGTAGCCCTCTGTGGAGTAGCGGTAGCCCACCAGCCGAAACGTTGTGTTCGTTTCATCAAAACGTTTGGAATAGAGAAAACGGTAAGATTGCCCGCTTTCGTCATCGTCCTCAAACCGCGCGCGGGCATGCGTTACGTCCAGCGAAATGGCGCCCAGCGAACCCATATCTTTCCCCACGCCAAGCGCGGCGGAGGTGTAATCGCTGGTTCCCTGCACGCCCCCGTAGAGGGTAATACCCGCAGGAAAACCGTGTAAAACCTGCGCCTGAAAAACGGTCGGCTGAAAATCGTTTTGATCGCGCAGTTCACCCGCGCTGATATCAACATCGGTTTGATCTTCACGCTTCAGGATCGCCAGTGAGGCGTAAGGCTGGGTAAAATGTTGCTCGCTGCCATCCTCTTCTTTGATGGTAACATCCAGATCGCCACCCGAATTGGTAGTGTTTAAATCCTTGAGCGCAAACGCTCCCTGCGGTACGGCAGACTGGTAAATGATGTAACCGTTTTGCCGCACAATCACGGTCGCATTGCTTTTCGCCACGCCGCGAACCACTGGCGCAAACCCCGTCAGGCTCGAAGGCAGCATGTCATCATCCGTATAGAGACGCATACCACGCAGTTGCGTGCTGTCAAACACGTCGCTTGCGGTCCACGTATCCCCCAGCATGATTTGGCTGCGTAACGCGGCGATATCGCGCTGTAAATAGGTATTGATCGAATGATACGAAGACTCGCCATCGGTCACGTTTAGCGTACTGTAGTTACGTAAACGCCATGCCCCCAGGTTGGCACCGTTGCGCAGGTTCAGATAATAAAAATCGCCGTTAACATCCTCGTTCGAATGCACCGTGCTGGAGCCGGAAAAATCGTAGTTCACCATAAGCGCATTGATGCCCTCATCCCAGCGTGAGGGACTGATATAGCCGCGCGCCGATACATCAATATAGATTTGCGGCAACGTGACGTTAAGCTGGAGTTTATCCGTATCAAACGTCCAGGTTGAGCCGGGAACGAGCGGCGCGGGGTTCAGACAGGCTTTGTCATCTATGTCGTTAAGGGCCTTGATAGCCGCCACTTTTACCCCAAGCTCAGCGAGCACGGTTTTGACGTCTGAGAAGCAAGGATGAAGGTTGCTGGTGGCAGTATCTTCGACAAAGGTTACCTCCCGGCGGTCAACATATTCGCCGTTAACATGAATACTGACCTTATAGTTCCCGGCAGGTAGACTGTTCGCGCGATTAAACTGGTGGATATCAACGTCCACAGGATGATCGATTTCAAGCAACGCAGGGTTAAACATATCCCTCGCTGCCGTCTCGGCGGATAAACCAAGCACCACCCCGGAAGCAAACGCGATGAAAATACGGGAACACTCCATAAATAAACCATCCTTTGCTTAAAGCGCTGCTTTTAAATCCTGACTAATCGCACCGAAATCATTCACATACCGCCACACCAGCGCATGGCCATTCACGCCTTCCGGTAAGGGTAAACGCAGGGTTTCAAAGGGATGGACGATATTGAGTGGCACATCTTTGCCGTCCACTGTCACATTCATAACGTTGATATTTAGCGGCGTGGGATTTTCAACTACCAACTGCCGATTTTCTCTGTGCCACTTCACCTGCGTGGCGGCGCGCTCCGGGGTGATGTTCAACGAGGCCGGACGCCAGATCAGCTTGATACGTGTCTTGATGGCGATTTCCATCGCGTTCGGCTTATTGCTCGCCGGGGGAATATTTTTGATGTTCAGCCAGAACACCGACTCCCGATCCTGCGGTAAATTGCCCTCGGTTTTCATAATGCGCAGAATTTTTTCCTGCCCAGCCTCCAGACGAGATACCGGTGGAATGACGGTAAACGGTGGTTTTTTCGCGGTTCCTGTATTACTGAAGGGGTCAACCCATGTTTGAATAAGATAAGGGATAGCCGCTTCGTTATTTTTGACAGTAATGGTTGCGTCGGATTTATCACTCGAATAAATCACTCGTGTGCCACCGATAACCACACCTGCCGATGCCAGTGTAGAAATACCCGTAAGACAACACGCTAATAATACATTCACTATACGCCCTGGCATAATCCAA
Source organism: Enterobacter sp. 5-4 (assembly GCF_000612205.1). NCBI lineage: Bacteria > Pseudomonadati > Pseudomonadota > Gammaproteobacteria > Enterobacterales > Enterobacteriaceae > Enterobacter > Enterobacter sp. 5-4. Next base: position 235,194 of record NZ_JFHW01000006.1, read on the forward strand.
TGTCCTTATATATAAAGGAGCCTGTTAATAAATTCTTAACAGGCTCCGAATCCATAACCGCTGATTATTTCAGGTATTCAATAGTAAACTGAGAGTCAGCATTCGCAGTACCCGGCGTCACTGTTGCCAGAGTCTGGACGAATTTCGCCTTGAATCCCATATCCGCTTTACCATCTGCAATGGCAACGTATTTAGAATTGTTATACAACGGGATCGCGGTATCATCGCTCAGGTTGAACAGTTTAATCGCCACGCCCGTCGCGGCAATGGCGTCGCCGCTGCCAGTGAACTCGCCGTCCGTACCGTCTTCGTTCACCGGCGTACCGATTGAGAGATAACCTTTACCGATGGTATCTTTATCTTCCGTCCCGTCAAAGCGTACCGCCGCCTGAGTATAGGTTGCCGGGCAGCCTTCCAGACGGATGTGGAAATCTTTAACAGACGCGGTGGAATCAATACCCGCGAAGGTTTTTACCGATACACGACCAATATTAACAGTCTGATTACTGGTATCAGTCGTGACTGTACAAGTAGAATCAATCACCTCGCCACGGAAATGAACAGTACCGTCAGCCGCTAATGTCGCACCTGAAAACAGGGCGGAAGATAAAACTAGCGAAGTGGCTATAACGTTTAATTTCATGAAACTCTCCATAATTTATATTATTTGTATGCGTTTCATTTACACATTCAAATAAAACACACCATCCTTTAAAGCGTGGCGATAGTACAATTCATTCCTGCCCTAAGACAAACACGTTTTCTCTCATGAAATATCTTTAAAATAAAATAATAAAAACGAAAAATAAAAAAACCCTTACAAATAAGAATAAAAAATAATTAAAAAATGCTATTGATGCCTCTTTTCTGTTTTTTTGAGAATTTATCAATATCTTTTCTTTGCCACCGCTAAATAAGATTATTTTTTAAGCAGAAATCGGCGAGACAATCAGATGACGCAATAATGTAAGGAAACATGAAAAAAGAAACAGGCTGCGATAAAAAGAAGTAATCGCTGAGGGGAGGACTATGAGGCTGCCAGAATACTGGCAGCCTCGGGTAGGCTGGAGATTATTCTACGGTAACGGACTTCGCCAGGTTACGCGGCTGGTCAACGTCGGTGCCTTTGATCAGCGCCACGTGATAGGCCAGCAGCTGCAGCGGAACGGTGTAGAAGATCGGCGCAATCACCTCTTCCACATGCGGCATCTCGATGATGTGCATGTTGTCGCTGCTGGCGAAACCGGCATCTTTATCAGCAAAGACGTACAGCACGCCGCCACGGGCGCGGACTTCTTCGATGTTGGACTTCAGTTTTTCCAGCAGTTCGTTGTTCGGTGCCACGACGATAACCGGCATATCCGCGTCAATCAGCGCCAACGGACCGTGTTTCAGCTCGCCTGCCGCATAGGCTTCAGCGTGAATGTAAGAGATCTCTTTCAGCTTCAGCGCGCCTTCCAGCGCAATCGGATACTGATCGCCACGGCCCAGGAACAGGGCGTGATGTTTGTCAGAGAAATCTTCCGCCAGAGCTTCAATGCGTTTGTCCTGAGAGAGCATCTGCTCAATACGGCTCGGCAGCGCCTGCAGACCGTGAACGATGTCATGCTCAACAGAGGCATCTTCACCTTTCAGACGCGCCAGTTTCGCCACCAGCATCAGCAGAACCGTCAGCTGAGTGGTAAACGCCTTGGTGGAGGCCACGCCGATTTCGGTACCCGCTTTGGTCATCAGCGCCAGATCGGATTCACGCACCAGCGATGAGCCCGGCACGTTACAGATGGCCAGAGAACCCAGATAACCCAGCTCTTTAGAGAGACGCAGCGCCGCCAGGGTATCTGCCGTTTCACCTGACTGGGAAAGGGTGATCATCAGGCTGTTACGACGCACGGCAGATTTGCGATAGCGGAACTCAGAGGCAATTTCCACGTCGCACGGCACGCCCGCCAGAGATTCAAACCAGTAGCGAGAGACCATACCGGAGTTGTAGGAGGTACCGCAGGCTACGATCTGAATATGCTCAACCTTGCTGAGCAGTTCGTTCGCGTTTGCGCCCAGCTCGCTCAGATCCACTTCACCATGGCTGATGCGCCCGGTCAGGGTGTTTTTGATGGCGTTTGGCTGCTCGTAAATCTCTTTCTGCATGTAGTGACGGTAAGCGCCTTTGTCGCCCGCGTCGTACTGCAGATTCGATTCGATCTCCTGACGTTTCACCTGCTCGCCTTTGGTATCGAACACGGTTACGCTGCGGCGAGTCACTTCGGCGATATCCCCCTCTTCGAGGAAGATAAAGCGACGCGTTACCGGCAGCAGTGCCAGCTGATCGGAAGCGATAAAGTTTTCACCCATGCCCAGGCCGATAACCATCGGGCTACCGGAACGCGCGGCCAGCAGCGTGGACGGGTCGCGGGAATCCATGATCACCGTACCGTACGCACCGCGTAGCTGAGGAATAGCGCGCAGCACCGCATCACGCAGCGTACCGCCCTGCTCAAGTTCCCAGTGCACCAGGTGAGCAATCACTTCGGTGTCAGTTTCAGAGACGAAGGTGTAGCCGCGCGCTTTCAGTGCTTCACGCAGCGGTTCGTGGTTTTCGATAATGCCATTGTGCACGACCACGATGTGTTCAGACACATGCGGGTGCGCGTTGCCTTCAGACGGTTCGCCGTGCGTCGCCCAGCGGGTGTGCGCAATACCGGTTCCCCCGTGCAGCGGATGTTCTTCCGCGGCCTGGGCCAGCATCTGCACTTTACCGAGACGGCGCAGACGGGTCATATGACCTTCTGCATCGACAACAGCCAGACCGGCAGAGTCGTAACCACGGTATTCCAGACGACGTAAACCTTCGAGAAGGATTTCAGCAATATCACGCTGCGCAACTGCGCCAACAATTCCACACATAATTTTAGATTCCGAATTTAGGCATAATGCCTGCGTTGTCGCTGACCTGTATTTGCCCTTTCCGGGCGCCCCGAGCCTTGTAGAGAGTGGGGTTATTGTTATGGGTACTGCTTGTGGGGGGAGATATATGTTTATCTCCTCACCCGGGTTTGCCTGATGACGGCTACGCCTTATCAGGCCTACTCAATCGTAGGGCGGGTAAGCGTAGCGCCACCCGCCTTGGTGTTACTTCTTCTTCACAGGACGTTTCCAGCCCTGCTTGTGCACCTGCGGCACACGGCTTAATACCAGTTCGTTATCGGCGATATCGCGCGTAACGGTTGTCCCGGCGGCAATCGTTACGCCGTTACCCACGGTAACAGGCGCCACCAGCTGGGTGTCGGAACCGACAAACACATCATCACCGATGATGGTTTTAAACTTATTGGCGCCGTCATAGTTACAGGTGATTGTGCCTGCGCCAATGTTGACGTTGTCACCAATTTCCGCGTCGCCCAGATAGGTTAAATGACCGGCTTTAGAGCCTTTACCCAGACGCGCTTTTTTCATCTCAACGAAGTTGCCCACGTGAGCGCCTTCCAGCAGCTCAGCGCCCGGGCGCAAACGCGCAAACGGGCCGATGGTACAGGCCACATCCAGACGGGCATCTTCCACCACGCTGTACGGGCTGATTTCACAGTCGTCACCAATGACGCTGTTTTTGATCACGCAGCCAGCGCCAATTTTGACGCGATTGCCCAGCGTGACGTGACCTTCGAGGATAACGTTAGTATCAATTTCAACGTCGCGCCCGTGAGATAACGTGCCACGCAGATCGAAACGCGCCGGATCGCGCAGCATCACGCCAGCCAGAAGGAGTTTCTCGGCCTGTTCGGACTGATAAACGCGCTCAAGACGGGAGAGTTGAAGACGGTTGTTCACCCCTTCGGTTTCGCTGATGCGCGCCGGATGGACCGCCGCAATCTCGCGCCCTTCCTGGTATGCCATCGCAATGATGTCGGTGATGTAGTATTCACCCTGCGCGTTATTGTTGTTGAGCTTCGACAGCCAGCGCTTCATATCCGCGCCATTGGCAATCAGGATACCGGTGTTGATCTCCTGAATCTGACGTTGCGCCTCGCTGGCATCTTTATGCTCAACAATACCCGTAACGTTGCCGTTTTCACGGGTAATGCGGCCGTAGCCGGTCGGATCATCCAGCACGACGGTTAATAAACCGATGCCGCCCTGCGGTTTGGCTTCACGCAGGCGAGTCAGCGTTTCAACGGAGATCAGCGGGACATCGCCGTAGAGCATCAAAATGTCTTCGTCATCCGCAAAGAAGGGCGCTGCCTGCTGCATGGCATGGCCTGTACCCAACTGCTCGGCCTGAAGCACCCAGTTGAGCTTGTCGTCGCTCAGCGTCTTTTTAAGCAGATCGCCGCCGTGGCCGTAGACCAGGTGGACCTGACTGGCGCCCAATTCATTCGCTGCATCAATGACGTGCTGCACCATTGGCTTTCCTGCAAGCGTGTGAAGCACTTTAGGCAGGTCGGAATACATGCGGGTCCCTTTGCCTGCGGCAAGGATCACCACGCTCATCGCACTGTTTGACATACGCATCCTGACGGTAGTTTGAGTGAGAAGTAAAAACGTTTGATGCTTAAAATTCTACATCTTTTTCATCATGAATTAAGGCCGAAAAAAAAAGCCAGCCTGGTATCCAGACTGGCTTTTGTGCTTTTCAAGCCGGTGTTACATCGCTTTTTTGGTCAACTCGATAACGCGCAGTTTCGCGATCGCTTTGGCCAGCTCCGCAGACGCCTGAGCGTAATCCACGTCGCCATGAGAGCTGCTAATGTGCTCTTCAGCCTTACGCTTCGACTCCAGGGCTCGCGCTTCGTCGAGATCCTGGCCACGAATAGCGGTATCGGCCAGAACGGTCACACTACCAGGCTGCACTTCAAGAATGCCGCCGGACAGATAGATAAACTCTTCGTGACCGAACTGTTTAACGATGCGGATCATACCAGGCTTAATGGCGGTGAGCAGCGGTGCGTGACCCGGGAAAATACCCAGTTCACCTTCACTACCCGTTACCTGGATTTTCTCGACCAGACCAGAGAACATTTGTTGCTCTGCGCTGACGACGTCCAGGTGGTAAGTCATTGCCATATCACCCTCCGATTAAGGCGTTAAAGTTTTTTGGCTTTTTCCACAGCTTCTTCGATGGAACCAACCATGTAGAACGCCTGCTCTGGCAGGTGATCGTATTCGCCTTCCATGATGCCTTTAAAGCCACGGATGGTGTCTTTCAGGGAAACGTATTTACCCGGAGAACCGGTGAATACTTCCGCAACGAAGAACGGCTGGGACAGGAAGCGCTGGATCTTACGCGCACGTGCTACCACCAGTTTGTCTTCTTCAGACAGTTCATCCATACCCAGGATGGCGATGATGTCTTTCAGTTCCTGGTAACGCTGCAGCAGGGACTGTACGCCACGCGCGGTGTCGTAGTGTTCCTGACCAACAACCAGTGGATCCAGCTGACGGCTGGTGGAGTCCAGCGGGTCAACGGCTGGGTAGATACCCAGAGACGCGATCTGACGGCTCAGTACCACGGTTGCATCTAAGTGCGCAAAGGTGGTGGCTGGTGATGGGTCAGTCAAGTCATCCGCAGGTACGTATACCGCCTGAACGGAGGTGATAGAACCGGTTTTGGTAGAGGTGATACGTTCCTGAAGAACACCCATCTCTTCCGCCAGTGTTGGCTGATAACCTACCGCTGAAGGCATACGACCCAGCAGTGCAGATACTTCAGTACCGGCCAGGGTGTAACGATAGATGTTATCAACGAACAGCAGAACGTCACGGCCTTCGTCACGGAACTTCTCAGCCATCGTCAGGCCGGTCAGCGCAACGCGCAGACGGTTTCCAGGTGGCTCGTTCATCTGGCCGTAAACCAGGGATACTTTGTCCAGAACGTTGGAGTCGGTCATTTCGTGGTAGAAGTCGTTACCCTCACGAGTACGTTCACCTACGCCCGCAAACACAGAGTAACCGGAGTGCTCGATCGCGATGTTACGGATCAGCTCCATCATGTTTACGGTTTTACCTACACCCGCACCACCGAACAGACCGACTTTACCGCCCTTCGCGAACGGACACATCAGGTCGATAACTTTGATACCGGTTTCCAGCAGTTCCTGAGAGCTGGACAGCTCTTCGTAGGAAGGTGCCGCGCGGTGGATAGCCCAACGCTCTTCTTCACCGATGTCGCCTTTCATGTCGATTGGCTGACCCAATACGTTCATGATACGACCCAGTGTTGCTTTACCTACCGGGACTTCGATCGGGTGCTCAAGGTCTTTTACTTCCAGACCACGACGCAGACCGTCGGAAGAACCCATCGCGATGGTACGCACGATACCGCCGCCGAGCTGCTGCTGAACTTCCAGCACCAGGCTCTCGTTACCATTCTGTACCTCAAGCGCGTCGTACACGCGTGGTACGGCGTCCTGAGGGAACTCGACGTCCACCACGGCGCCGATTACCTGGACAATCTTTCCAGTAGCCATCTTGAATCCTCTACGTAATTCGTAAACCTGGTTAAACCGCGGCGGCCCCCGAGACGATCTCGGTGAGTTCCTGAGTAATGCTGGCCTGACGAGCTTTGTTGTAAACCAACTGCAGCTCTTTAATCAGGCTGCCGCCATTATCGGTCGCGGCTTTCATCGCCACCATTCGTGCGGCCTGCTCGCTGGCCAGGTTTTCTACAACGCCCTGATAAACCTGAGATTCAACGTAACGACGCAGCAGGGTATCCAGCAGCGGTTTCGGATCGGGTTCATACAGGTAATCCCAGGCTTTTTGCTTCAGCTCGTCATCTTCTGATGCCGGTAACGGCAGCATCTGAGTGAGCGTTGGAACCTGAGACATGGTGTTAATGAATTTGTTGCTGACAACGTACAGTCTGTCCAGACGGCCTTCATCATAGGCCTGCAACATCACTTTAACCGGGCCGATCAGTTCGGACAGGGACGGGTTATCACCCATACCGGTCACCTGAGCGACAATGTTGCCACCAACGGAGTTAAAGAAAGAGACGCCTTTAGAGCCGATCATTGCGATATCGCACTGAACGCCTTTTTCAGACCATGCTTTCATATCCGCCAGCAGTTTTTTGAACAGGTTAATGTTCAAGCCGCCACACAGACCACGGTCGGTCGACACCACCAGGTAGCCCACGCGCTTAACGTCGCGTTCTTCCAGGTAAGGGTGCTTATATTCCAGATTACCGTTTGCAAGGTGACCAATCACTTTGCGCATGGTTTCTGCATAAGGACGGCTGGCCGCCATGCGATCCTGCGATTTACGCATTTTGGAAGCGGCGACCATCTCCATCGCTTTAGTGATCTTTTGCGTGTTCTGGACGCTTGCGATCTTACTACGTATCTCTTTTGCGCCGGCCATGAGCTTCTCCTCAATGCCAGGCGGCTTGTCCTGAGACAAGCCGCCGGACGATTACCAGGATTGGGTTGCTTTGAAGGAATCGAGGATAGCTTTCAGCTTGCCTTCGATTTCGTCGTTATAGCCACCGGTCTGGTTGATCTCTTGCATCAGCGGAGCGTGATCACGGTCGACGTAAGCCAGCAGAGCGGCTTCGAAGCTACCGATTTTCGCCAGTTCCACATCTTCGAGGTAACCGCGTTCAGCCGCGAACAGTACCAGGCCCTGCTGAGCAACAGACATTGGTGCGTACTGTTTCTGCTTCAGCAGCTCGGTCACTTTCTGACCGTGGCTCAGCTGTTTACGGGTTGCTTCGTCCAGATCGGATGCGAACTGAGAGAACGCAGCCAGTTCACGATACTGTGCCAGCGCGGTACGGATACCACCGGACAGTTTCTTGATGATCTTGGTCTGAGCAGCACCACCCACACGGGATACGGAGATACCCGGGTTAACCGCCGGACGAATACCGGAGTTAAACAGGTTGGTTTCCAGGAAGATCTGACCATCGGTAATGGAGATTACGTTGGTCGGAACGAACGCAGAAACGTCACCCGCCTGGGTTTCAATGATCGGCAGCGCGGTCAGAGAGCCCGTTTTACCCTTCACTTCACCTTTGGTGAAGTTCTCGACGTATTCCGCGTTAACGCGGGAAGCACGCTCCAGCAGACGAGAGTGGAGGTAGAATACGTCGCCAGGGAACGCTTCACGTCCAGGTGGACGACGGAGCAGCAGGGAAACCTGACGATAAGCAACAGCCTGTTTAGACAGGTCATCGTATACGATCAGCGCATCTTCACCGCGGTCACGGAAGTATTCGCCCATTGCGCAACCGGCGTATGGTGCCAGGTATTGCAGTGCAGCAGATTCAGAAGCAGTCGCCACAACAACAATGGTGTTTGACAGCGCGCCGTGCTCTTCCAGTTTACGAACCACGTTAGAAATGGTGGACGCTTTCTGGCCGATAGCCACGTACACACATTTGATGCCGGAGTCACGCTGGTTGATGATGGCGTCGATTGCCATCGCGGTTTTACCGGTCTGACGGTCACCGATGATCAGTTCACGCTGACCACGACCGATTGGGATCATGGCATCAACGGACTTATAACCTGTCTGAACAGGCTGATCTACGGACTGACGGTCGATAACGCCTGGTGCGATAACTTCGATTGGGGAGAAGCCATCGTGCTCAACCGGACCTTTACCGTCGATTGGCGCACCCAGGGTGTTAACAACGCGACCCAGCAGGCCACGGCCAACCGGTACTTCCAGAATACGGCCAGTACACTTAACCTTCATGCCTTCGGCGAGGTCAGCGTATGGACCCATCACAACTGCACCAACGGAGTCGCGCTCCAGGTTCAGTGCGATAGCGTAACGGTTACCCGGCAGGGAAATCATCTCACCCTGCATACAATCGGCCAGGCCGTGGATGCGGATAACACCGTCACTTACAGAAACAATAGTACCTTCGTTGTGAGCTTCACTCACAACATTGAACTGAGCAATGCGCTGCTTGATCAGTTCGCTGATTTCGGTGGAATTCAGTTGCATGCTCCAGTCCCCTTAAGACTGCAAGACGTCTGCAAGGCGCTCAAGACGGCCGCGCACGCTGCCATCAATGACCATATCACCCGAACGGATGATTACGCCTGCCATTACAGACTTATCGATTTTGCAATTCAGCTTAACTTTGCGTGACAGACGTTTTTCCATCGCGGCGGTAATTTTCGCAAGCTGTTCGTCACTCAGTTCAGTCGCAGAAGTCACTTCGACTTCTGCGGTAGCTTCACTAAGGGCACGTAAGTGCTCAAACTGCTCGAGAACATCCGGGAGCACACGGAGACGACCATTCTCTGCCATCACCTTAATCAGGTTCTGGCCGTTGGCATCCAGTTGCTCTCCGCACACGGCGATAAACGACGCGGCGAGGGTTTCAGGTGCTAACGCACCGGAAAGCAACTCGGCCATTTGTTCGTTTTTCGTCACCTCAGCGGCAAACGCCAGCATATTCTGCCAGCGATCGACATTTTGGTGTTCGATAGCAAAGTCAAAAGCTGCTTTGGCGTAGGGGCGAGCTACCGTAACAAATTCAGACATCAGCCCCTCCCTCCTTACAGTTCAGCGACAAGTTTGTCCACGATGTCGCTGTTAGCAGCTTCATCCACGGAACGTTCGATGATCTTCTCGGCGCCAGCAACAGCCAGAATCGCAACCTGCTTACGCAGTTCTTCACGAGCACGTTTACGCTCAGCTTCAATTTCAGCCTGAGCCTGTGTCACGATCTTAGTACGTTCCTGTTCTGCTTCAGCTTTCGCTTCGTCCAGGATCTGCGAACGGCGTTTGTTAGCCTGTTCGATGATAACCTGAGCTTCCGCTTTCGCTTTTTTCAGCTGGTCTGTCGCGTTGGCCTGTGCAAGGTCCAAATCTTTCTTAGCGCGTTCTGCAGAAGCCAGACCGTCAGCAATTTCTTTCTGACGTTTTTCGATGGCTGCCATTAAAGGCGGCCATACATACTTCATGCAGAACCAGACAAAGAGAATAAACGCGATGGCCTGGCCGAGGATTGTTGCGTTCATGTTCACAGCACAATACCTCTTTAATATCTGTGGCTTAGGGTTTTAAAACTACTACTACGCGACAGCAAACATCACGTACAGACCCAGACCTACAGCGATCATTGGGATAGCATCCACCAGACCCATAACGATAAAGAACTGAGTACGCAGCAGAGGAATCAGATCAGGTTGACGCGCAGCGCCTTCCAGGAATTTGCCCCCGAGGATGCCGATACCGATCGCAGCACCGATAGCCGCCAGACCCATCATCACAGCGGCAGCCATGTACAGCAGATCCATATTCAGGTTTTCCATGACAGTCTCCAGTTTGTTTCAATTAAAACGTAGTAGTGTTGGTAAAAAATCAGTGCTCTTCAGACGCCATCGACAGATAGACGATCGTCAGAACCATGAAGATAAAGGCTTGCAGCGTAATGATCAGGATGTGGAAAATGGCCCACGGCACATTCAGAACCCACTGTGACCACCACGGCAGAAGACCCGCGATCAGAATGAAAATCAGCTCACCCGCATACATGTTGCCGAACAGTCGCAGACCCAGTGAAACAGGTTTGGACAGCAGGCTAACGCCTTCCAGGATCAGGTTGACCGGAATAAACGCCCAGTGGTTGAACGGCTGCAAGGTAAGCTCTTTCACAAAGCCGCTTACGCCTTTCATTTTGATGCTGTAGAAAAGAATCAGGATAAACACGCCCAGCGCCATCGACAGGGTGATGTTCACGTCCGCAGACGGTACAACACGCAGTGCAGGCAGGCCGAAGATGTGCTCGCCAATAAACGGCAGCAGATCGATTGGCAGCAGGTCCATCAGGTTCATCAGGAAGACCCAAACGAACACGGTCAGCGCCAGCGGAGCAATCAGCTTGCTCTTGCCATGGTACATGTCTTTGACGCTGCCATGGACGAAGCCGATGATCATTTCGATGAAGGTCTGGAATTTCCCTGGTACACCGCTGGTCGCTCGTTTAGCAACACCGCGGAACATGGCCAGGAACAGAAGACCCAAAACCACCGAGAAGAACATGGAGTCGATGTTGATCGTCCAGAAGGTGGCCGGGGGGTTATGTGGATCCACCAGCGAGAATGTACGCAGGTCCAGCTGAAGGTTATTCAGATGGTGACCTATGTAATCCTGCGGCGTCATATTTTCTGAAGCCATGATGCCTTTTACCCTTTGTTATTGATTACAGCTGGAGCCAGAACTTGTACCACCAGCACCAAAACCCACGTTGCTATCAGCGGCATGAAGACCACTTTCAAAACCGCCAGCGCCATCACCAGTAGAGCAAAGGTCAGCAACACCTTACACACTTCGCCGAGGGCGAAGGACCAGGCCACGCGGCCTTTGGCAGGTGTATGCGCCTGATGACGCCAGGCAAAAATCATAAACAACACGTTTGGCAGCACAACCGCCAAACCCCCGCACACGGCGGAGATGCCCCAGAAGGGGTCTTTGAGGCTAAACAGCAGTCCACTTGCTATCACAGCCAGAAACTGAATGAACAGAAGCTTACGAGCAACGTTTCTACTCAAGAGCGACACAGACATCACGTTTTTACTCCTGCTCCCTTCGAGGTATGCCGCGTGTCGTATAAAACGTCCTTTAAGGCTCAGAGTCAAGCATCAAAAAGCGGTCAAATTATACGGTGCGCACCCGTGATTTCAAACATTAAGTAGCGAAAAGGTGAATAAATGTTTAAATATTTTTCCCCACCGCTATTTTTTAACTTTCGCTGAAAGCGTCAACCTTCGACCAAAACTGCAAACAGCGCGAAAACGTTGTCTATAAAGCGTGCACGAGATCACAAAACACACATTTGCGATAAGGTTGTATTTATCAAAGGCGCAAATCGCAGAAATTTATCCTTATGAAAGTAAACGCAAAATGTCGCAACTATTTTCAAAACAGCCCAGTACACAATAAAAACCTTTTATTGACATTCTTAATAAATAATTAACATTGCGTTCTGGTTACTGCCTTCCACTTTTAGCAGACTTATATTTTCAAAGATGACTATCTTCTCGGTGAATAACGATTGCTTCGTTAACCGGAAGAAAAACCTTAGTGAAGCAGAGGTTAAAAGCTCCTCGGTAAATCCCCGGTAGTTGTGCTGTTTTTTAACATGATAAGAACAGCACGAATTCCACATTTTTTATTAATTTTTTAAAAATTGTTTGGCTTAATTATCACCAGGTGACGTTCGCCTTCGAGCTGAGGAATCTGTAATTTCTCAATAGACTCGACAGCAAAACCGTCCGGAAGCTGTTCAATCTCATCGCCTGGCAACTGCCCTTTCAGCGCATAAAAGCGGCCATTCTCCGCAGGTAAGTGCTTGCACCAGCTCACCATATCGTTGAGCGACGCAAATGCGCGGCTGATAACCCCGTCAAACGGCGGCTCTGCCGGGAACTCCTCTACCCTGCTCTGCACGGGCGTGATGTTTTCAAGCTTCAACTCATGCTGTACCTGGCGTAAAAAGCGCACGCGTTTGCCAAGGCTGTCCAGCAGCGTGAAATGGCTCTCAGGGCGAACAATCGACAGCGGAATACCCGGCAGACCAGGGCCCGTCCCCACGTCGATAAAGCGTTCACCTTTCAGCCAGGGAGCAACCACGATGCTGTCGAGAATGTGGCGAACGAGCATCTCGTTGGGGTCGCGAACAGACGTCAGGTTGTACGCTTTGTTCCATTTGTTCAGCATATCGACATAGGCCACCAGCTGATTTTTCTGGTGATCGGTGAGCGAAATACCTGCCTGATCCAGCAGACGAGAGAGTTTGTTGAGCACGGTGAATACCTGTTGAGAGTTTTTCTGCCCGGTGGCGCTGCCGCTTACCGGGCCTACGAATAAGTAGGGCGGGTCAGCGAATCGCCACCCGCCAAAAGCAATGTCAATTACGCGCTACGGCGCAGCATGCCCTGCTTTTTCAGCCACACCAGCAGGATCGAAATCGCCGCCGGGGTCACGCCCGAGATGCGGGATGCCTGACCGATCGACACCGGTTTGTGATCGTTCAGCTTGGCGATCACTTCGTTGGAAAGGCCCGTCACCTGGCGGTAGTCCAGCATTTCCGGCAGCAGCGTGTTTTCGTTACGCTGCTGTTTTTCGATCTCATCCTGCTGACGGGCGATGTAACCTTCGTACTTCACCTGGATCTCGACCTGCTCTGCCGCTTCAGCGTCTTCCAGGCCTGGCGCGAACGCGGTCAGTTTGACCAGGTTCTCGTAGGTGACTTCTGGACGGCGCAGCAGATCTTCACCGCTGGCTTCGCGCGACAGCGGCGCGGTTAAGTGAGCGTTCACTTCAGCAGCGGTTTCCGCCTGCGGATTCACCCATGTGGTTTTCAGACGCTGACGTTCCTGCTCAATGCGCTCCAGCTTCTCGTTGAAGCGCGCCCAGCGCTCGTCATCGACCAGACCCAGCTCGCGGCCCATTTCGGTCAGACGCAGGTCGGCGTTATCTTCACGCAGCATCAGGCGATATTCCGCGCGAGAGGTAAACATACGGTACGGTTCTTTGGTACCCAGCGTGCAGAGATCGTCAACCAGCACGCCCAGATAAGCCTGAGAACGCGCCGGAGCCCAGCCCTCTTTCTCAGCAGAGAAGCGCGCGGCGTTCAGACCGGCAAGCAGGCCCTGTGCAGCCGCTTCTTCGTAGCCGGTGGTGCCGTTAATCTGACCCGCGAAGAACAGACCGTGGATGAATTTGCTCTCCAGGGTCGGCTTCAGGTCACGCGGATCGAAGAAATCGTACTCAATAGCGTAGCCAGGGCGAACGATTTTTGCGTTCTCCATACCCTGCATTGAGCGAACAATTTGCATCTGTACGTCGAACGGCAGGCTGGTGGAGATGCCGTTCGGGTAAATTTCGTTTGAGGTCAACCCTTCCGGCTCCAGGAAGATTTGGTGCTGGTTGCGATCGGCAAAGCGCATCACTTTGTCTTCGATCGACGGGCAGTAGCGTGGACCGATCCCTTCGATCACGCCGGCGTACATCGGGCTGCGATCGAGGTTATTGCGGATCACATCATGGGTTTTCTCGTTGGTGTGCGTGATGTAGCACGGCACCTGCTGCGGATGCTGTGCCGCATTGCCCATAAACGAGAAGACCGGCATTGGGTTATCACCGTGCTGTTGCGCCAGCACGCTGAAATCAATGGTGCGCGCATCAATACGCGGCGGCGTGCCGGTTTTCAGGCGGCTGACGCGCAGCGGCAGCTCGCGCAGACGGCGAGACAATGGGATAGACGGCGGATCGCCAGCACGGCCGCCGCTGTAGTTATCCAGACCAATATGAATTTTACCGTCAAGGAAGGTACCCACGGTCAACACCACAGCTTTGGCGCGGAATTTGAGGCCCATCTGGGTCACGGCGCCCACGACGCGATCGTTCAAAACGATAAGATCTTCAACCGCCTGCTGGAAGATCATCAGGTTCGGCTGGTTCTCCAGCGCGGTACGTACCGCCTGGCGATAAAGTACGCGGTCTGCCTGAGCACGGGTCGCACGCACAGCGGGGCCTTTACTGGCGTTTAGTATCCTAAACTGAATGCCTGCGTGATCGATCGCTTTCGCCATCAGGCCGCCAAGTGCATCCACTTCTTTTACCAGGTGTCCTTTCCCAATGCCGCCAATCGCCGGATTACAGGACATTTGTCCCAGCGTGTCGATATTGTGTGTCAAAAGCAGGGTCTGCTGACCCATTCGCGCTGCGGCCATTGCGGCCTCAGTGCCTGCGTGACCCCCGCCAATGATGATGACGTCAAAAGGATCCTGATAAAACATGGTGGTCTGCCTCGCGTAAAGCGGTAAGAAAATGGATTGAAGCCCGGGCCGTGGATTCTACTCAACTTTAGTCTTTCGAGAAAGCATTGGGATCCTGGGCTATTAAAAAGAAGATCTTTTTATTTAGAGATCTGTTCTATTGTGATCTCTTATTAGGATCGCGAACCCGTGTGGATAAGTCCGATCTCATAAAGAAGATCATGCAGTTAGAAAGGATCGTTTGCTGTGAATGATCGGTGATCCTGGACCGTATAAGCTGGGATCAGATCGCGACTTTATACACAGGCCAAAAACGGCGCTACGGTTGTTCTTTGGATAACTACGGGTTAATACGAGCTTTTAACCAGAGTTATCCACATCTGTTCGCGCGATCTTTAATCGTTTTTGAGTAAATTTTTCCATTCCGCGAGCCAGATCTCGGCTGGATCCTCCGGAATGTCATGATCGAGGATGTTGATCTTGAGCGTTTCACCCAGCTGTTTTGCTCCGCAGGAGGTCACAGCGGCTTCGACTTTCTCTATTGCCCCGCAAAAGGTGTCATATTCACGACTGCCGATCCCCACTGCGCCAAAACGGACGTTTGACAGGTCGGGCTGCTGTTCCAGCAGTTCGTCATATAAAGGTTGCAGGTTATCCGGCAGATCGCCCGCGCCGTGCGTGGAGGTGATCAGCAGCCAGACCCCGTCAGTCGGGAGATCTTCCAGCAACGGGCCGTGCAGGGTTTCCGTGGAAAAGCCCGCCTCTTCCAGCTTTTCAGCCAGATGTTCCGCTACGTATTCCGCACCGCCAAGGGTGCTGCCGCTGATAAGGGTAATGTCCGCCATTGATCGCTCGCTCAGATAAAGAGACGGCCATTGTACGCTGTGAACGAGCTGGGATCTACCTGTGGAAAATGTGGGAATGAATTTGCCCGATCACGGGCGGATGGTACGCATGATCGGGTTTTGCAGGGAGATCAGTGTCTCGGTGGACTGAATTTCATCGATTGTTTGGATCTTGTTGATAAGTACCTGCTGAAGGGCGTCGATGGATCGGCACATGACCTTAATAAAGATGCTGTAGTGCCCGGTGGTGTAGTACGCCTCGGTGACTTCATCCAGCGCGTTCAGTTTCGCCAGGGCGGAAGGGTAGTCTTTGGCGCTTTTTAGAATGATGCCGATGAAGCAGCAGACGTCGTAACCCAGCTGCTTCGGGCTGACGTCAATGCGCGCGCCGGTAATGATCCCCGCCTGCTTCATCTTCTCTACGCGAACGTGAATGGTTCCCGGGCTGACGCCAAACTGTTTCGCCAGTTCGGCGTAGGCGGTACGGGCATTGGCCATTAACGCCTCCAGAATGCCGCGGTCGAGATTGTCGATCTGATAATTTTCCATAGCTTTTTCTTATGAAGATTAATGAATCACTCTATTCTAGCGCCTTATTTTATCGAATCAAAAGTGAAGGTGGCTTTTTGTTGATGGGTTATTGAATAAGGTGCCATTTCTGTTGCTTAATCAATATCAACAGGACGCAGGAGTATAAATAATGAAAACCGCTTACATCGCAAAACAACGCCAGATCAGTTTCGTAAAATCCCATTTTTCCCGCCAGCTGGAAGAGAAGCTTGGGCTGATTGAAGTCCAGGCCCCGATCCTCAGCCGCGTGGGTGACGGGACGCAGGATAACCTCTCTGGATGCGAAAAAGCGGTACAGGTAAAAGTGAAAACGCTGCCAGACGCCCAGTTCGAAGTGGTTCATTCACTGGCGAAGTGGAAGCGTCAGACCCTGGGACAACATGACTTCAGCGCGGGCGAAGGGCTCTACACGCACATGAAAGCCCTTCGCCCCGATGAAGACCGCCTGTCTCCCATTCATTCCGTTTACGTTGACCAGTGGGACTGGGAGCGCGTGATGGGCGATGGTGAGCGCCACGTTGGCACGCTGAAGTCTACCGTTGAGGCGATCTACGCCGGGATCAAAGCGACCGAAGCGGCCGTAAGCAAAGCGTTTGGTCTGCCGCCGTTCCTGCCGGAAACGATCCACTTTGTACACAGCCAGGAATTGCTGACCCGTTTCCCGGATCTGGATGCCAAAGGCCGCGAGCGGGCGATCGCCAAAGAGCTCGGGGCGGTATTCCTGATTGGGATCGGCGGCAAACTGTCTAATGGCAAACGCCACGACGTTCGTGCGCCGGATTATGATGACTGGAGCACCACCGGTGAGGGCGAATTTGCCGGGCTGAACGGCGATATTCTGGTCTGGAACCCGGTGCTGGAAGACGCATTCGAGCTTTCTTCTATGGGGATCCGCGTGGATGCTGAGGCGCTGAAGCGCCAGCTGGCGGTGACCGGAGATGAAGATCGTCTCAAACTGGAGTGGCACCAGGCGCTGCTGCGTGGGGAAATGCCGCAGACGATTGGCGGCGGTATCGGCCAGTCCCGTCTGACCATGCTGCTGCTTCAGCTGCCCCATATTGGTCAGGTGCAGTGTGGCGTCTGGCCGCAGCAGGTGCGTGAAAGCGTCGGTTCTCTTCTGTAATTAACGCTGCCAGCGTCTGAGCAGGCGGCTACGCAACCCGGTATCAAAGCGCCAGATATGATCGAAGATGCGCATGATGCCGGGTTTTCCATGGGCGGACATCGCCACCGCATGAAAACGGTGCTGATGCACACGCTGTAATTCCTTCACTTTATTGACCACGTCATCCGGCAGCCGCTGGGCAATAAAATCGGATATCACTACCGCGTCAGCGTCGTACCAGTCGCCGCCCTGCATCCGCTCTACGATGCTGCGAAAACAGCTGGCCAGATCGGTTCCGCCGCGAAAGCGCTGGCTCAGGAAGCGGATTGCCTGCTCGATCCCCTGCTGGTTCGTCAGCTCATAGCCCACGACTTCGCTGGAGAACAGCATGATGAAGCAGCGGCGGCGATCGGCGAGCGCCACGCGCATCAGCGCCAGACAGAACGCCTTTGCACACTGCTCGTTGAACCCGCCCATCGATCCGGACGTATCCACGCAGACAATAAATGGCCCGCGCGGCTGCTCGTCAAAATCCTGATGAATGACCGGCCGCTGGCTGATTTTCTCGCGCCATGCTTCACCGTGCAGCCGGTAGGTGAGGAGCTGCTTTTCCACCAGCCGACGGTAAAATTCGTACTCCAGCTCGGTCATCCCCAGCGTGCTCAGCTCCGTGGGCAGCAGGCGCAGAATATCATCGCTCTGCTGGAGCCCGTCGACCTGCTCTGGAACGGTGGCCGGCTCACGCACCAGGGTGCGGAAGGTTTCCATCGGGGCGTCCTTCTTTGGAACCGACTTTGCCTCCCTTGAACGTCCCAGCTGTTCTGCAAGCTTCATCAGCTCGGGCTGCTGCGCCAGAAAATCGCCGTACTTGACGATCAGCTGATAGTCCCCGCGCCGAAGCTGGCCGGCGCTCATATCCCAGAGACGCCCTGCCGCGTTCTCATTTTCCACCAGCACCTGCTCAAGCTGGCCGCTTAAGGTCATGCGTTCCTGAACTTCACTGAGCAGCTGTTCGCGCTCTTCATCCAGCAGCTGCTGGTTTAGCGTGGTGGCCTGCACCACCAGGCTTAGGCGCCAGCGCTGTAAGAAGAGGGTGTGCAGTGCGGGAGTGAACGTGGCGTTATCCGTGACCAGCCCACGGGCCTGGCTGGCAAACGGGGAGTGGACCTTGTCGAGCAACGTCAGGGTTTGCGGAAGCTGGACGATAAACTGCGACGTGGAAAGTCGCTGGCACTGCTGATAGCAGGCCACTTCTTCTGTTAACTCAGGGGGGACTTCGGTCTCTTTAAACCGTTGACGCAGGTTATCCCGCCAGCGCGGAAGATCGTCGGTCATCGCCTTTTTGAGCTTCGGAAATTTTTCAAAGAAGGCCGCCAGCTGCGGTGAAGCCAGAAGGGTGATCACCACTTCTTCGATCAACCCTTCCTCGCTGACGGCCAGCATGACGTTAAGCGTATCCAGGGTTAGCATTGACGCGCCTGTTTGATCTGCGCGCTGACGTCCTGCAGGCTGGCTTCGATGCGGCCTAACCAGTCGCTATGGATAAAGAGGCATTTTTGCTGTTCGCTAAAGCGGGTGTGCTGCTGGTGCCATTCGGTGTCCAGCGCGTCCAGCTGCTGCTTAATCTCTTCGGGGACGCTCTCAGAGGCGGTTCCCGGAAGCGCAAGACGCGAGCCCTGCAGGCTGACGTCGCGGATCACCAGGTGCTGGCTGCTGTCTACTTCCATATTCAGCGGCTGCGCAAAACCGATGCCGTTGAGCTTTCCGCGGATCTCTCCGCCCTTATCCAGCCACTGCGCCAGCGCCTCGCGCTCAATCGTCACGTGCACCACCTGCATGTCATGCAGCTTGAGCGGCTGCTGGAGCAGCAGGGTCAGCGTCGTGCTGGTGAGTTCGGCGGGTAATTCATAATGCGGTTTGCGGGCGAACATCCCCCCCAGGCGATTCACTTTCAGCGCGGTTTTATCACTTTGCTGCTGCTGAAGCTGGATGCGCCGCTGGGCAATCGCCCCCAGTTGGTTGAGCATCGCCTGCTGTCCCCAGGCGTGTCCGGTCATCAAAACGTCGAGCTGCTGCTGCATCAGATTCATGCCTTCCGCGTCGTGCCAGAGGCAGTCTTTCAGCAGGATCAGATCGATGGGCGCAACGGCATCGCGACCGCTGAACAGGGCGCTGGCCTGCAGCAGGCGGATCGCTTTTTTCCAGCGGCGATCGGAGACATAGGGGGCAGAGGGCAGTAAATCAAGCTGCTGGCGCAGCATGAAGATCAGCTCGAAGACGGAATCAGGCAGCTTAATTTTACCGATCTCTTCCTGCCACTGGTAATACTCCTCGTCTGATACCTGCAATGACGCTGCTACCGGGTTCTCGTTCTCATCCTGCTGGCTGACCAGCATGGAACGGAAATTGGACTTATCCTGCACTTTGTCCAGCCACAGGCGGATCAGCATACGGTCATACAGCGCTTCCAGGCTGCTGTCGGCTTCAGGCAGTTCGTTTGAGGCGGCCACCAGCAGGCGCATCGGGATTTTCTCTTCACTGGCGCCGTTGCGGAACCGACGTTCATTTATCGCCGTGAGCAGGGTGTTCAGAATGGCCGGGCCGGCTTTCCAGATCTCATCAAGGAAGACAATTTCTGCCTCAGGCAGATACCCCGTCGTCAGGCGCTCGTAGCGCCCTTCATCTTTCAGCGCCTGAATGGAAAGGGGGCCAAACACCTCTTCCGGGGTGGAAAAGCGGGTCATCAGGTATTCAAACGCGCGGGCGTTCTTAAAAGCAAACTTAAGCCTGCGGGCAATCAGGCTTTTGGCGATGCCCGGCGGCCCAAGCAGAAACACGCTTTCACCGCTCAATGCTGCCAGTAAACAGAGGCGAATGGCGTGGCTACGCTCGAAAAGGCCTTTCTCCAGCGCGCTGCTGAGGCGGGAAATTCTTTCTGCTAATAAATGTGAGTGAGCCATAATAGTTTTGCATCCTTTCGCCGTCGTGGCGGCCAATTGAAGCGAGTATAGACGTTTCAGTCAGGGCTGGTAATAGGCTGAAGTGCGGCGCAATTTTCTTTGCGCTACATTAATGCGGTTGCATTTAGGGGTACGATTTTGCAATGAATCGTGCATACTGTGCGCTTTTTGTGGGCCAAGGGACCAGGAACACATTTGTTATTTAAACGAAAAGACTAGTCTATGAGCACTGATAATAAGCAATCATTACCCGCAATTACGCTTGCGGCGATCGGGGTTGTCTACGGTGATATCGGCACCAGCCCGCTTTATACGCTTCGTGAATGTTTGTCCGGCCAGTTTGGCTTTGGTGTTGAGCGCGATGCCGTGTTTGGCTTCCTGTCCCTCATCTTCTGGCTGCTGATTCTGGTCGTTTCCGTTAAGTATCTCTCCTTCGTTATGCGCGCTGATAACGCGGGCGAAGGCGGTATCCTGACCCTGATGTCCCTTGCAGGGCGCAACACCTCCGCCAGAATGACCTCCGTTCTGGTGATTATCGGCCTGATTGGCGGCAGCTTCTTCTACGGAGAGGTGGTTATCACGCCCGCGATTTCGGTCCTCTCGGCGATAGAGGGGCTGGAGATTATCGCGCCACAGCTTGATACGTGGGTGGTCCCGCTGGCGATAATCGTGTTGACGCTGCTGTTTGTGATCCAGAAGCACGGTACCGGGCTGGTGGGAAAACTGTTTGCGCCGATTATGCTGGCCTGGTTCCTGATCCTGGCGGCGCTCGGTTTACGCAGCATTATCGCGAACCCGGAAGTGCTGCATGCGCTGAACCCATACTGGGCCGTGCATTTCTTCCTCGAATACAAAGTAGTTTCCTTCGTGGCGCTGGGGGCGGTCGTGCTCTCCATCACCGGTGTGGAAGCGCTGTATGCGGATATGGGTCACTTCGGAAAGCTGCCTATCCGCGTGGCCTGGTTTTTGGTTGTGCTGCCGTCGCTGGTGCTCAACTACTTCGGCCAGGGCGCGCTGTTGCTCAAAAACCCGGAGGCGATCAAGAACCCGTTCTTCCTGCTGGCACCTGACTGGGCGCTGGTGCCGATGCTGATCCTGGCGACGCTGGCGACCGTCATTGCCTCTCAGGCGGTGATTTCCGGCGTGTTTTCTCTGACGCGCCAGGCCGTGCGTCTGGGGTATCTCTCACCGATGCGCATCATTCATACCTCAGAGATGGAGTCGGGCCAGATCTACATCCCGTTCGTTAACTGGCTGCTCTACTTCGCTGTTGTGATTGTGATTGTCAGCTTCGAGCACTCCAGCAACCTGGCGGCGGCGTACGGTATTGCGGTAACCGGCACTATGGTGCTGACATCGCTTCTCTCCACCACGGTGGCGTACCGTAACTGGCACTGGAATAAATTCCTCGTGGCGATGATTCTGGTGGGCTTCCTGTGTATTGACGTGCCGCTGTTCTCTGCGAACCTCGACAAGATTGTCTCCGGCGGCTGGCTGCCGCTGACGCTGGGGCTGGTGATGTTCATCGTCATGACCACCTGGAAAAGCGAGCGCTTCCGCCTGCTGCGCCGTATGCATGAGCACGGGAATTCTCTGGAGGCGATGATCGCTTCGCTGGAGAAATCCCCGCCGGTCCGCGTGCCCGGCACCGCGGTGTACATGTCTCGCGCCCTGAACGTGATCCCGTTCGCGCTGATGCATAACCTCAAGCACAACAAAGTGCTGCACGAGCGCGTGATCCTGCTGACGCTGCGCACCGAAGATGCGCCATATGTTCACAACGTACGCCGCGTGCAGATTGAGCAGCTCTCCCCGACCTTCTGGCGCGTGGTGGCAAGCTACGGCTGGCGCGAAACGCCGAACGTGGAAGAGGTGTTCCACCGCTGCGGTCTGGAAGGCTTAAGCTGCCGCATGATGGAGACGTCGTTCTTTATGTCCCACGAGTCGCTGATCATCGGTAAGCGCCCGTGGTACCTGCGCCTGCGCGGCAAGCTGTACCTGATCCTGCAGCGTAACGCTCTGCGCGCGCCTGACCAGTTTGAGATCCCGCCTAACCGCGTGATAGAGCTGGGTACGCAGGTCGAGATTTAAGTCCTTTCCAAAATGCCGGGTGGCGCTGCGCTTACCCGGCCTACCAAACCCGTAGGCCCGTGCAAGCGAAGCGCCGCAGGGCAATTTCTCCCATCAATATTTCACTTAGCGAAACGTTTCGACGTCGATCACAAATCTGTTACGTCATGGTGGTTTTCTGAACATTTCTGAGGCTACACTCTTTTTAGCGAAACGTTTCGCTAGTGGAGCAAAAAAATGAAGAAAGGCACTGTACTCAACTCAGAAATCTCGTCGGTGATTTCCCGTCTTGGGCATACCGATACGCTGGTGGTTTGCGATGCAGGCTTACCGGTTCCGCGCAGCACAACCCGTATTGATATGGCGTTAACGCAGGGCGTACCTTCGTTTATGCAGGTACTGGACGTGGTGACCGCGGAGATGCAGGTTGAGACGGCCATTCTCGCGGCGGAAATCAAACAACATAATCCGCAGCTCCATGAAACGTTGCTCAGCCATCTTGAGCAGCTGCAACAACACCAGGGAAACACCATCGAAATTCGTTACACAACGCACGAACAATTCAAACAACAAACCGCAGACAGTCAGGCGGTGATTCGCAGCGGGGAGTGTTCCCCGTATGCGAATATCATTCTCTGTGCTGGCGTCACCTTCTGAGGCCATCATGGACGCATTACTGCAACTCAAAGGGATCGATAAGTCGTTCCCGGGCGTAAAAGCCCTCTCCGGCGCGGCGCTGAACGTTTACCCCGGGCGCGTAATGGCGCTGGTGGGCGAAAACGGCGCCGGCAAATCCACCATGATGAAAGTGCTGACCGGTATCTATCAACGCGATGCCGGTTCCCTCCTCTGGCTGGGTAAAGAGACCACCTTTACTGGCCCGAAATCTTCTCAGGAAGCGGGTATCGGCATTATCCACCAGGAGTTGAACCTGATCCCGCAGCTCACCATTGCGGAGAACATCTTCCTCGGCCGTGAGTTCGTGAATCGCTTCGGTAAGATCGACTGGAAAATCATGTATGCCGAAGCCGACAAGCTGCTGGCGAAACTGAACCTGCGCTTTAAGAGCGACCGGCTGGTCGGCGATCTCTCCATCGGCGATCAGCAGATGGTGGAAATCGCGAAGGTGCTGAGCTTCGAGTCGAAAGTCATCATCATGGATGAACCGACAGACGCCCTGACCGATACCGAAACCGAATCCCTGTTCCGCGTTATCCGCGAGCTGAAATCGCAGGGGCGCGGGATTGTCTATATCTCTCACCGTATGAAAGAGATCTTTGAAATCTGCGATGACGTCACCGTTTTCCGCGACGGGCAGTTTATTGCCGAGCGAGAAGTGGCCACGCTGACGGAAGATACGCTCATCGAAATGATGGTGGGACGCAAGCTTGAAGATCAGTATCCGCATCTGGATAAAGCGCCGGGTGAGATCCGCCTGAAGGTGGATAACCTCTGCGGCCCGGGTGTGAACGACGTGACCTTTACCCTGCGCCAGGGCGAGATCCTGGGCGTGGCGGGTCTGATGGGCGCGGGACGTACCGAGTTGATGAAAGTGTTGTACGGCGCACTGCCGCGCACCAGCGGTTATGTCACCCTCGACGGCCATGAAGTGGTCACCCGCTCCCCGCAGGATGGTCTGGCGAACGGCATCGTCTATATCTCCGAAGACCGCAAACGCGACGGCTTAGTGCTGGGCATGTCGGTAAAAGAGAACATGTCCCTGACTGCGCTGCGCTATTTCAGCCACAGCGGCGGCAGCCTGAAGCATAAAGACGAGCAGCAGGCGGTCAGCGATTTTATCCGTCTCTTTAATGTTAAAACGCCGTCGATGGAGCAGGCGATTGGCCTGTTGTCCGGCGGGAATCAGCAGAAAGTGGCAATTGCTCGCGGGCTGATGACGCGCCCGAAAGTGTTGATCCTCGACGAGCCAACCCGCGGCGTAGACGTGGGGGCGAAGAAAGAGATCTATCAGCTGATTAACCAGTTCAAGGCCGACGGTCTGAGCATCATTCTGGTCTCTTCCGAGATGCCAGAAGTATTAGGCATGAGCGATCGCATTATCGTCATGCATGAAGGGCATCTCGGCGGTGAATTCACTCGCGAGCAGGCCACCCAGGAAGTTCTGATGGCTGCCGCTGTGGGCAAGCTTAATCGCGTGAATCAGGAGTAAGAAGATGACTACCCAGGCTGTTTCTGGTCGCCGCTATTTCACAAAGGCGTGGCTGATGGAACAAAAATCGCTCATTGCCCTGCTGGTGCTGATCGCGATTGTGTCGACCATGAGCCCGAATTTCTTCACCGTAAATAACCTGTTCAACATTCTGCAGCAGACGTCGGTGAACGCCATTATGGCGGTCGGCATGACGCTGGTGATTTTGACCTCAGGGATCGATCTGTCCGTCGGTTCCCTGCTGGCCCTCACCGGTGCGATCGCCGCTTCGCTTGTCGGGATTGAAGTCAACGCGCTGGTGGCCGTGGCCGCAGCTCTGGCGGCAGGCGCGGCGATTGGCGCCGTCACCGGCGTGATTGTGGCAAAAGGCCGCGTTCAGGCGTTCATCGCGACGCTGGTGATGATGCTGCTGCTGCGCGGGGTGACCATGGTTTATACCAACGGCAGCCCGGTCAATACCGGCTTCACCGATAACGCCGATCTGTTTGGCTGGTTCGGTATCGGTCGCCCGCTGGGTGTCCCGACGCCGGTCTGGATCATGGCTATCGTCTTCCTGGCGGCGTGGTACATGCTGCACCATACCCGTCTGGGCCGTTATATCTATGCGCTGGGCGGTAACGAAGCGGCAACGCGCCTGTCCGGTATCAGCGTTAATAAAGTCAAAGTTATCGTGTACTCCCTGTGCGGTCTGCTGGCGTCACTGGCGGGCATCATCGAAGTGGCGCGCCTCTCTTCCGCGCAGCCGACGGCGGGTACGGGGTATGAGCTGGATGCTATTGCAGCAGTGGTTCTGGGCGGTACGAGTCTGGCGGGCGGTAAAGGTCGCATTGTTGGGACATTGATCGGCGCACTGATTCTCGGTTTCCTGAATAATGGTTTGAATTTGTTAGGTGTTTCCTCCTATTACCAGATGATCGTTAAGGCAGTGGTGATTTTGCTGGCGGTACTGGTAGACAACAAAAAACAGTAACTGACGACACTACAGGACATCTTAGATATGAACATGAAAAAACTGGCTACCCTGGTTTCCGCCGTCGCGCTGAGCGCAACCGTAAGTGCTAACGCCATGGCGAAAGATACCATCGCGCTGGTTGTCTCTACCCTGAACAACCCGTTCTTCGTCTCCCTGAAGGATGGAGCGCAGAAAGAAGCGGATAAACTGGGCTACAACCTGGTGGTACTGGATTCACAGAACAACCCGGCGAAAGAGCTGGCTAACGTTCAGGACTTAACCGTTCGTGGTACCAAAATTCTGCTGATCAACCCAACCGATTCCGATGCCGTAGGCAACGCCGTGAAAATGGCAAACCAGGCGAAGATCCCGGTGATCACTCTGGACCGTCAGGCAACGAAAGGCGACGTGGTGAGCCATATTGCGTCTGACAACGTGCTGGGCGGCAAAATCGCGGGTGACTACATTGCGAAGAAAGCCGGTGAAGGCGCTAAAGTCATCGAACTGCAGGGGATTGCCGGTACGTCTGCCGCCCGCGAGCGTGGCGAAGGTTTCCAGCAGGCGGTTGCAGCGCACAAATTCAACGTGTTGGCCAGCCAGCCGGCAGACTTCGACCGTACTAAAGGTCTGAACGTCATGCAGAACCTGCTGACCGCACATCCTGACGTGCAGGCGGTATTCGCGCAGAACGACGAAATGGCGCTGGGTGCGCTGCGCGCTCTGCAGACTGCAGGTAAATCTGATGTGATGGTTGTCGGATTTGACGGCACGCCGGATGGTGAAAAAGCAGTAAACGATGGCAAACTGGCTGCGACCATCGCTCAGCTGCCTGAGCAGATTGGCGCGACTGGCGTTGAAACTGCCGACAAAGTGCTGAAGGGCGAAAAAGTTCAGGCTAAATACCCTGTTGACCTGAAGCTGGTTATCAAGCAGTAAAAGGCGAATCAGGCCGTCACTGGCGGCCTGAGGGACACCAATAAAGAAAAGTGTGGCATACGCCACCGGGTAACACCGGTGGCGCTCTCAGATGGACAACCCAACCATGAAAACCGCAGGCAACCTCGTCGTCCTTGGCAGTATCAATGCCGATCACATTCTTAACCTTGAATCGTTCCCTGCACCGGGCGAAACCGTCACGGGTAACCAGTATCAGGTCGCATTCGGCGGTAAAGGGGCAAACCAGGCCGTCGCTGCCGGTCGCAGCGGGGCGAATATTGCGTTTATCGCCTGCACGGGTGATGACGATACCGGCGAGCGCGTACGCAAGCAGCTGGCGAGCGACAACATCGATATCGCACCGGTCAGCGTTGTTGCAGGGGAATCTACCGGCGTGGCGCTGATTTTCGTCAACGCAGAAGGTGAGAATGTCATCGGTATTCATGCTGGCGCTAACGCAGCGCTGACGACGGAGCGCGTGGAAGCGCAACGTGCAATCATTGGCGGCGCCGAGGCCCTGCTGATGCAGCTTGAGTCGCCGGTTGAAAGCGTGCTGGCCGCGGCCAAAATTGCGCATGAAAATCATACCACTGTCGTACTTAACCCGGCCCCAGCCCGTGTATTATCAGACGAGCTGCTGGCGCTGGTGGATATCATCACGCCGAACGAAACCGAAGCCGAAAAGCTGACGGGCATTCGCGTAGAAAACGATGACGATGCCGCGAGAGCCGCGCGTGCGCTGCACGACAAAGGCATCGGAACCGTGATCATCACCCTGGGCAGCCGTGGGGTATGGGCAAGCGTAAACGGTGAAGGCCGTCGCGTGCCGGGCTTTAAGGTGAAGGCGATTGATACCATCGCAGCGGGAGACACCTTCAATGGTGCGCTGGTGACCGCGCTGCTGGAAGGCAAGAAAATGGATGATGCGATCCGCTTCGCGCATGCCGCTGCCGCGATTGCGGTGACGCGCAAGGGCGCTCAGCCTTCCGTTCCGTGGCGTAAAGAGATCGATGAATTCTTAAGTCAGCAGGGGTAACGCTTGGCCACAATGAAAGATGTCGCCCGCCTGGCGGGCGTTTCTACCTCGACGGTGTCTCACGTCATTAATAACGATCGCTTCGTCAGCGAGGCGATTCGGGAAAAAGTCGAAGCGGCAGTAAAAGATCTCAACTATGCGCCGTCTGCACTGGCGCGCAGCCTTAAGCTCAACCAGACGCGTACGATCGGTATGCTGATCACCGCCAGTACCAACCCCTTTTATTCTGAGCTGGTTCGCGGCGTGGAGCGCAGCTGCTTCGAGCGTGGCTACAGCCTGGTGCTGTGCAATACCGAAGGGGACGAGCAGCGCATGAACCGTAACCTGGAAACGCTGATGCAAAAACGCGTCGACGGGCTACTGCTGCTGTGTACCGAAACGCACCAGCCGTCGAAAGAGATTATCCAGCGCTATCCCTCCATTCCCACGGTGATGATGGACTGGGCGCCGTTCGACGGCACCAGCGACCTCATTCAGGATAATTCTCTGCTGGGGGGTGATATGGCCACCCAGTATCTGATCGATAAAGGCTATACCCGCATTGCCTGTATTACCGGTCCGCTGGACAAAACCCCGGCGCGTTTGCGTCTGGAAGGGTATCTCGCCGCGATGGCGCGGGCGGGACTTTCCGTGCCGGAAGGGTATCGTATTACCGGTGATTTTGAGTTTCACGGTGGTTTTGAAGCGATGCAGACGCTGCTGGCGCAACCGCAGCGTCCGCAGGCGGTGTTTATCGGCAACGACGCCATGGCGTTTGGCGCCTATCAGGCGTTATATCAGGCCGGTTTGCGCGTTCCCCATGATATGGCGGTAATCGGCTACGATGATATCGAGCTGGCCAGCTATATGACGCCGCCGCTCACCACCATTCATCAGCCGAAGGATGAACTGGGCGAGCTGGCCATCGATGTGTTGATCCACCGAATGGCTCAGCCCACGCTGCAGCAGCAGCGCCTGCAGCTTACTCCTGTTCTGATGGAACGCGGTTCGGTTTAGCTTTCTCTTTGTGACGCTCTTTAATCAGGTTTCGGCCGTCTTTCGGTTTTAACAGCATAAAGACCAGCGCTGAAACGACGGTGAGTGCGCCCATGGTGATAAAGGTATAGTGGAACTGCTCGACGGTGTTCGCGCTGTCGAAACCTTCATAAAACCGCAGTACCGCCGCGCTCACTGCAACCCCTAAACTGATCGACAGCTGCTGTGTGACTGCCAGCACGCTGTTGCCGCTACTGGCGTTCTCGTCGGTCAGATCCGCAAGGGTGATGGTGTTCATCGATGTGAACTGCGTCGACATCGCCATGCCCAGTACAAACAGCGGCAGGATCAGCATCCAGACGGGAAGCGAGGCGGACTGCAGCGAGAACTGCGCAATCATCAGACCGATAAAGACCGTCACGCCAACCAGCGTCTTGCGATAGCCAAACCAGCGTAGCACCTGCGTCACGGTCGATTTTGCCAGAATCGAGCCCATCGCCGTGGGCGCCATCATGCAGCCGGCAATCAGTGCCGGATAGCCGAAACCAACCTGCAGCATCAGCGGCATCAGGAACGGTACGCAGCCCGTCCCCAGACGCGAGGCAATGTTTCCCGCGATCCCGACGGAAAACGTTCGGGTGTTGAAGAGCCCAAGAGAGATTAACGGCGTCGGATGGCGGCGCGCATGACGTATATAAAGAAGGAAAAGCAGAATCCCGGCGAGGATAACGGAGAGCGCCATCCACGTCGCGACGATCTTCTCGCCAAACAGCTCCATCCCGCTGGAGAAGAGCACCAGGCTCAGGCCAAACAGGAAGAAGCCGCCCATATCGAAACTGCGCCTTGGCGTGGTGAAGTTCGGCATATATTTGCGGGCATACAGCAACCCCGCTACGCCAATCGGAATATTAATCAGGAAGATCCAGTGCCAGCTTGCCCAGGTGACAAACACGCCACCGAGTACCGGGCCAAGTATCGGGCCGACCAGTCCCGGCATGGTGACGAAGTTGAGCACGGGAAGCAGTTCGCTTCGAGGATAGGCTCGTAATAAGGCAAGGCGCGCCACGGGCATCATCATCGCGCCGCCAATGCCCTGTAATACGCGGAAGATAACCAGCTCCGTTAAGGACGAGGAGAGCGCACAGGCCAGCGAACCGAGCGTAAAGAGCGTTACGGCCAGCATGAAAACTCTGCGGGTGCCGAAGCGGTCGGCCAGCCAGCCGCTAACAGGGATCAGCATCGCGACCGTCAGGGTATAGCTGATGATGGCGGACTGCATCGCCAGCGGGGAACGGTTGAGGCTTTGCGCAATAGCGGGAAGCGCGGTGTTGAGGATGGTGGCATCCAGTGCCTGCATAAAAAACGCCATGGCTGCAATCCACGGCAATCCGGCCATGCTGCGCGCTTTTTTCTTTGTCATTTATTTACCTGCTGGTGGGTTGGCGCAGCCAGCAATGCCTGGCACGCACTCAGGGCTCGCTGCCCGTCGCTTTCCTGAATGGCATCCACTATCGCCTGGTGCCATTCCAGTTTTACCACGTCGTCTTGTGTAATAGAGGTAAAGTAAGTGTGGTACACCGAATGGAATAAAGAGGCAAAAGAGGTGAGGAACGGATTGGCGCTCATCATATAGATATGTTCATGCCAGGCCATATCGACCTCAACCCAGCGTTCGCGGTTGAAGTGTTTTTTCAGGAACACCATCTCTTCCATCAACGCGTTAAGCTGCGCTTTCTGCTCTGCTGTTCCAAGCGTGGCAGCAAGCAGACATGCCTGAGGCTCAAGGCTACTGCGCATTACCAGAAAGTGATCGATCACCTGATGAAAGTTGTCTTCCGTCATCCACCAGGAGAGCAGCTCCTGATCGAGAAAATTCCAGTTACTCTGTGGCATCACGCGTGTGCCAATACGAGGACGCGGAAGCACCATTCCTTTCGCCGTCAGGGTTTTCACCGCTTCGCGCACGGCGGTACGGCTCACCCCAAACTGCTCACCCAGCTCCATTTCACCCGGCAGGATGCTTCCCGGGGCATATTTACCCGCTAAAATCCGCTGAGCCAGCTTTTCGGCCAGCACATAAGACAGGTTTTTTTGGGCGGCCAGCTGTTGCGCGCTTAATGGCATCGCTTTTATTCCTTAAAGATTCATGCTGATAATTATGCCACCGTGAATGTGATTGTGGTTGCAGATACATCAAATAGAACAATTTGTAGCTTGATTTCACCTCTATTGGTGAAAAAAAACGCGGATGGAAACTTTTTTTAAATTTCCTCTTGTCACATCAGAATAACTCCCTATAATGCGCCTCCACTGACACGGAACAACGGCACACACGCCGCCGGGTCAGCTGAGAATAGCGAAAATAAACGCTTGACTCTGAAGCGGGAAAGCGTAATATGCACACCCCGCGCCGCAGC